>CAZIML010000021.1:2213-14775 GCA_964540255.1 uncultured bacterium | reverse complement strand
AAGCGAGTTGATTGTTCCGTTGTAAGGTCAAAGGAGAACTGCTTGAGGGGAAGTTTTTCCTTTTGAGCTTTTGTGATTCTCTTTATCAAATCTGATTGCTCTTCAGACCGTATTCCAAATGTATAGACATTTCCTTCGAACTCGAGATCATTTTCAATGACCATGAACCCGGATCTTACGTCCTGATCGGGATGATATAGAATTGAACAAGTAATATTATTTGTCATATTTATTCACTTTTAATGCGTTTCAGTATTATAGCGAAATTTGTAATTAATGTAAATTGCTTTTTGTGTAAATTAAAAGTTATTATTTATTAAAAAAAAAGTTTAATATGTAAATTATTTTCTAAAAGGAACTAAATCAGTAGTATGTTTCCGACGGAACTGCTTGTAGAGCTGCCGGACCGAGAGGATCCAGAACTCAATGGATTGGGGAAATGCAAAATGCAAAAGTAAGTCGGAGCTTCGCCCCCGCAGTAAACTATTTCAATCGAGGGCGAAGACCACTTTGAGGGCTTCAGCTACCGCAGCTAACACCTCCCAATCGACGTTTCCTATTTTATCTTGAAGTCGTGATTTATCTATCGCTCTTGTTTGATTCAACATGATTTTTGCACTTTTCCCTTGGACTGATGTCTTTACCTCAAAAGGAAAAATACGAGTCACTTTGCTGGTGATTGGAGCGATCATGACCACACTCGATGCTTCATTCCCTATATCATTTGAAATGACCAGCCCCGGGCGGATTTTTTTTGTTTCACTTCCTCTTGCGGGTTCAAGATCTACCCAATAAATCTCCCCACGTTTAGGGAAACTTTTACCATGTCTCTGATCCATCGCCCACCGTACCCTCCCAATCCTTAGAGGCCCCAATTTGTCCTTCATCTTGGTTCGCGTCTAGATAAGCGTTTCGCAATGCATTCTTTTTCACCTCAAGTTCCTTTCGGATGGCTTCGGTCACGAAACGGCTCATTTCACGCCGTTTCACAAACGAGTGGAGTTCCTGAGAGACTTCAAGAGGAATCGAAAAGGTTTGGTTGACTGTTTTTGTCTGTTGTTTTCCCATGAACTCATTTTACCATCGAAATACATTATACGCAATACGTATTACGTAATACATATTTAGTGATTTTTAAGTACTTATATATGAGTCGATTAGATTTAATCGGTCTCTCTGGATGGCGGGCGCATCAATTTTGGCTGCTTGCATGTAAGGGATCGTTTTGATACTGTCTTTGCCTTTTAAAATTGAGGTTGCGAATGAGTGTTAATCGATATCAAGCGCTTGCTGGTTTTGTCCCGCCAAAACAGTCGATGGAAGATAGATTAGATCGTCAGGAGGAGGAGATCAGAAACCGGGCGAAAAAAAGAGAATGGGGAGCTAGATCCTGTCAAATCGTTTGCGCACCTATACTCTGTCCGTTTATAGTCCTATTCGAACTTATTGGCGACTGTAATGGTCAGAGGTCGTATATTTGCGCAACTGAACCAGGGCCAGAAAAGATCACTGTAGTTTCTTTGCATGATCAGTGTGGCACAGCTCTATCTTGTTGGAAAATGAGACAACCCAGATATGAATACTTCTCTCAGGAAGAATTAGAAGCGATCAAAATCAATCGTTTAATCAGAAGGATGCTCCCGATTTTTGATGCGCTGAATCGTAATAGGGATCTTTTCAAATTGATTGATTCTTACTTAGAATAAGTTGTCTACTTACTTTTGCATTTTGCATTTAGCGTTTTGCGTTCCTAAAACGCTTTTTCCGCTTTCAGCTGGAACTGCTTGTTGAGCTGACGGACCGAGAGGATCCAGAAGATGACTGTGGTGGCGATCAGGGGAAGGAGAAAGTGGGTGATCGAGAGTACTGAGCCGGTCCCTGCAAGCTGGATGAGGGCGATCTGAATCCAGGCGGCTCCCGATTTTCCAAGGCGCGAGCCAACGACGTCAATCGCCGCTTTCCCTTTCACCTTTGACTCCTGATCCAGAGGGATGTAGGACATCTCTTTCGTCGCATCAAAGAAGGCATACTTCATCACCTTCGTCGAGACGTTTTGGAAGGCTCCAAAAAGGACGATGAGGAGGAGGGGAGAGGTTCCGAGCCAGCTTTGATTGAGGAAGAGGGTGAGGAAGATAAGGCTGGTCGCTCCAATCACGATCGGGGGAATTTGGGCGCAAAAATGCCAGCCGAGGCGCCGAATGATGAGGCCGCTGAAAAAGATCGTGATGATGAAAGAACAGATCCCGACCGAGGAGCTGACGGTGGCCATGAAGGCTTGGTAGGCGCCCGTTTCAGGATAGGCGAGCTTGAGATTGGCTTTCCAGGTCACTTCGGTGAGGTTGACCGTGAGCCCATAGGCGACAACCATCACAGCAATCCAGCGAAGATAGGGCGATTTGACGATGAATTTGAGGCTGTCGACAAGGGAAAGTTTTGTTTTTTGATCCAGGGGCTGCTGGCCCGGCTCAGGTTGGTAGAGCCTTTCATCCTTGAGGATTTTCTTGGTGAGAAGATAATGGAGGGCCATGATCATAAAACCAAAAAAGAGGACGCAGCAGACGAGGCTCTGGAGGGCGAGGTCAAAATGGGTGGCGAGATACTTCCCGGTAAAATAGCAGACGAGGGGACCGGTGAACATTTGAGCGAGGTCGCCCCCAGCAATAAAGAGGTTGTAGCACCGTTTGGCTTCGTTAAAATTACAGATTTGATTGACAAACCCCCAAAAGAGAAGGAAGATCACGATGCTTCCCCAAAGTTCGGCCGCGACGAAAAAGAGGGACTGGATCCAGTTCCGATAGATGGCAATCCAATGTGCGTTCTCGTGGCCCAATTTGCTCAAAAGCCAGTCGGCGGAGGCATGGGGGGAAAGGGTGTCGATGTTCGGAAAGAGGACAAAACCATAGAGGAAGACAAAGGCCATGAAAAAGAGGATGATCCCATAAAATAGGGAGGAACGGCGGAACAGGTTCGAAAGCTTCGAATAGAGGAGGGTTGCTCCAAGGGCGATGGGAAGGACGATCCATCCCTTGAGAACCGGAATCACTTCGGCCCCAGAGCCTTTCGCCGTAACGACAAAGGCATCCTTCATGGTGGTCAAAACACCATAGGTGAAGGATATAAAAAATTTCATGAAAAGAAGAGGGAGGATCTTTTTGAGTTCGTAACTTTGTATCGGCCAGAGCCGCTCGCGCAGCTTAGCCAGTGGAGACTTGTCTCCAGATGCCATCCTAAATATCCAAGGTCTGATTCTCTGGAATTTATAATCGATTTCAGATATAAACTCCAGAGAGAATTTTATGAAAAAAATTGTTTTCATCTCTTTGGGTGTCTGTCTCTTCCTCTGGGCTGCGTTCAAGGTTGATTTTCAGGGGACTGCGAAAGGAGAGGGGTGTCCTTTTTGCCGCGAGGAGCTTCTTAGCCGGCAGGTGTTCGGAGATTTCGAGGGGGCCTATGCTTTGCTGACTCATAAACCGGCGGTCGATGGGCATGTTCTGATCATCCCGAAGCGGCATGTGGAGCGGTTTGAGGATTTGACTCCTGAGGAGATGGCGCAATTAGGGGTTGCGATTCAAAAAGTGGATCAAGCGGCGAGAAAAGCGTTTGGGAATAGCGATTACGCGCTGATTCAAAAAAATGGGCGCTCTGCTGGCCAAACGGTCCCCCATGTCCATTTCCACTACTTGCCCGGGGGGCGTTTCATCGGGCTTAGGTACTTGATCTCTCCCTTATTCAAGCCTCTTAGCAAGGATGAGATGGAGAGTCAGAAATCCACTCTTGCGGCTTTGATTTGAGGACATGTTTCCATTCGCGGAGATCGCTTTTCAGCTTTTTCTTCAAGGCGCGCACCTGACTTCGGTCGACGATTGATTGGATCTCGCTCAATTTTTGGGTCAGTCTGTCGGCTACTTCAACGACTCTTTGGACATAGCTCGAGCCTTTAAACTTTTGGACGAGTTCATTTTTATGTTGGAGAACTAATTGTCTTGAGATCCGGTAATTGTTCACTTTTTTTAAATCAGAGGCGAGGCCAAAGCGATGAAGAGTCCAAATGAGCCATTTCGCCGGATCGAAATGGTACCAGCGGATTCCATTCCGGTAGTCATAGGCAAAAGTGTGGTGATAGTTATGATACCCTTCTCCGTAGGTGAGGAGGGAGATGAAATAATTATCGACGGCTGAGTGTTCGCGGCTGTAGTTTTGCGTTCCGACATAGTGGGCAAGCGAGTTGATGCACCAAGTGGTGTGGTGAAGGACGAGGGTGCGGACCCACCAGCCAAAAATGAAGCCGCTCAAGAAATCATTGAAAAGCCAGCCGAGAGTTAAAAAGACAAAAAGGTTCGTGGCGATGAGCCAAAAGACATAGTATTTATGTTGATGGGCGACGAGTTTGTTGCGCGAAAGGTCGCTGACGACTTTTGGGTCGATCGGGGCGGTCCGGAAAAACATCCAAAGAATGTGGGCGTGCAAGAGCCCTTTCTTGACTGAGTAGGGATCTTTCTCGGTGTCGATGAACGAATGGTGGAGCCGATGGTCGTTGGCCCATCGAAGAGCGCTTCCTTGGGTAGCGATCGTTCCAAAAAAGAGGAGAACTCCTTCAATGATCGGATGGACTTTATAGCAACTATGGGAATAGAGGCGGTGATAGCCGGAAGTGATGGCCATTCCAGAGATAAAGACGAGAGCGGCCGTTGCTCCGATCATTCCTCCAGAGAGTGAATGATGGAGAAAATAAAAAGGGAGGGCGATCATCAAAAAAAGATGATACCCGGCGATATAAAGGAGCGGTGTCCAAGCAATTTTTTGTTTCATATCCTCCGATCATAGCTGATCTTCTAGTATAAGGGTAATGGAATTGATGCAGTATCTAAGTCCTTTGGGCTCTGGGCCATCATTGAAGACGTGGCCGAGATGAGAGTCGCATCCTTTGCAGAGAACCTCATATCTTTTGAAGGGAAGGGTCCAATCTTCTAAATAATAGACGCTCTCTTTTGCGATTGTTTTTTTGAAAGAGGGCCATCCGGCGCCTGAGTCATATTTATCATCGGAGTGGAAAAGGGGGTTTTTGCAGGCGGCGCACCGATAGGTTCCGGAGGCTGTTTCATAGAGATATTTACCGCTGAAGGCTCTCTCCGTTTTTTTTTCTCTCATCACTCGATATCGTTCCGGGCCGAGGATTTCTGGAGAGAAGGCTAAGAGAAGAATCCATAATAATAGCATGATTTGGTATATATTAGTCTGAGGTGATTTATGGAAGAGACGATTGAGGCGCCGGTTCAACCTGAAGCGGTTTGGGCAGCCTGGGAAAAGAAGGTTGCAGAAGGGGATTCCAAGTTGGGGAAGATCCGATACAAGGTGTTGGAAGTAAGACCGGGGGAGGGGTTTTCCCTTCTTTGGAAGACTCTTTTTGTCCGGATGATTTTTAGCCATTCGGTGAAAAAAGCGCCTCGAGGTTCTTTCATCAGTTATCGGGTGGAGATCAAAGGCCTTTTTGCTCTCCCGATTCGGTGGCTGCTCAAAGATAAAATCAAAGAGAATCTGAGCCTTGTTCTCAAATCTGTCGCGAAAGATTTAGAAAGATAGGGATTCTTCCAAAGTTGCTAAAGGAAGAAATAGGGTGAGCGGTTCATTCTCGAATGAAATAAATCCAAAATGGGAATAAAACTGAGCCGCATTTTCGTCTTTTGCATCAACAATGACCGCATAGGCAGCTACATTTGTTGAGGCGTTTTGAATTCGATAAAATGCATCGATCAACAATAATTTCCCTATTCCTTGCCCCTTAGCGTCATTGATTACTGCAAGCCTTCCAATCCGTGCTATAGGGATGGGGTATCGAGGTAGTTTAGATTGCCAAGTTTTGGGCGTAAGTTGAAATTCAATACTACCCATGCTCAAGGAATAATAGCCCACAACTTTCTGATCTTGAATAAATACGAACGTTTTGCCGATATTTTTTCGATGATTTCCTCTGGCATACCGTTTTAGATATTCATCTAAAGCTTGAATTCCGCATACAAAATCTTTACATTCTTTTGGACTCACCTCAGTAATAGGGATCGTTGATAACATTATTTTTTCTGTTGGCTGCGATACTGTTTGACGGCTTTTTTTAGCGCCCTATTGGGAGGAGGAGGGTTTTCAAGAGCATTTAGAAAAAGTGCTGCATCTCGATCTGAAAGTAGGAGCGTCTTGCTGCTTTTGAGAACTTGTGCAGAGCGCTCAATGGCAACCATCCGAAGATAGGCTGACACATTCATGCCGAGTAGAGAGGCAGCTTTTTCTATTTGCTCCCGCTCTTGGTGACTCGTTCTAAATTCAACTCGATTTTCTTTTCTCATACATTCATTTTATCAAAATGTACGGCGTTTGTACATACGTACTTGTAAGTCGTTTGTTTTTAGATGTTTATTCCGTCTTTAGCGGGGTTCTGCGAGAAAATTCTGGCAGGGGCAAAAATTATTGGAGCTATCTCACAAGGAAGATGCCTATAAAAATAGTCAATCGATGAGCCTCATTAGCTATGAACATGCTAAGGCGCTTAAAATTTAGAAGATAAGGGAATAATAGAGGCGAGCGGTGGGGCTCGAGCGAAGAGAGTATCCCGGTAAAAAGCCTTTCGATTTGTATCCAAGCTCGACTTCAAATCCCGATCGGTTGTGATAGGCGATGATGAGCGAGGCAGCGCCCCCAAAGCGCATCGCGTGCTGCTCTGAGTAGGGATAGAGGGGAGCGCTTGGGTTGGGATCGGCATCAAAGTCGATCTCGTCGAAGGGAATAGCGCCCGGTTCTAAGAGCAATTTGGGTTCGCGCCAAGCGTCGAACCGACAGCCGATGAACCACTTTTTGATTGCAAAGATCGATGGAGCGTAAAAGCCGCATCCCCCATACCCATTGTCTGAATGGCTCCCCCCTTTCAGGTAAAAATAGAGGGGCCGTTTGCCGTTGAGAAGATAGTTTTCAAAGTAAAATTCAGGCCCATAAGGGGCAAGTCCCAAGCGAATTGTGGGAAGATAGCCCATATTGAAGAGGGGAATCATCGGAATGTGGGTCTCTTTTCCCGATAAAAAATAGCGAAACCATGCATAGATCGAAAAGTAGGTGAACGGATCGGCCAGATTGATCCACGATAGGGCGCGCAATTGACTCGAGCTAATGGCGCCTTCCGTATAAGTGTAGTTGAGCGATTGAATGTAGGAGTGGATGTCATGCCCGTCGAGATCTTCTTCATCGGTGTCGAGGGTTCCTATGTAGAGATTGAGATCGTGCTGGCTTAAAAGATAGAGAACGGTTTGGCGCGGATCGATGAAGCGCGATTCGAGCCACTTGAATTTAGTGAGCTGGGCGAGAATGGCGGTCGATTCGACGCCCCCTAAAGCGACTGCGCTCTCGTCGGTTGTGGTGAACGAGGGGCCGAGGTTGTAGCTCGTGGCCGCTCCTCCAGGGCCGTAGGGAGGGGGGGTATTAAAACTGTACCCCTCCACTTTGGTCCCCCGCCCAATATCTCGAAGACGGTAGCCGTGGCCAAATACCTCGTGCTGCGCGACGACAGCTAAGTAGTTGACCGGAAGCCATCCCATGTAGAGTTCACAGAAACGAAAAAAACGGGCGCTTGCGCTTGTCGAATAGGCAGCGGGAGAGCGCCCAATGAAATACCCTTCCCCCCGTTCGATCGCTCGGTGGATGAATAGGATATTTTCTCCCCCAGCATAGGGGGAAAAATCGATGTCCCAGCCGGCTTTGTAGGTCGATTTATGAAATTGTTGGAAGGGACAGACCCCAAAGGAGAGAATGGGAATGAAGAGAAACCAAAGGCGCATTAAAGACCTTTGATATGGATCGCTTCTGGCCCTTTTCGCCCCATCGACATTTCATATTCAACTCGTTGCCCATCCGCGAGATTTTGCTCGGGATTCTCAATGTTGGCTGCAGGAAAGTAGATGTCCCTTCCCCCTTCATCGGGCATGATGAAGCCAAATCCCTTCTCTTTATTGAACCACTTCACTGAACCGTACGCCATAGGGGATCTCCTTTCAGATCCCTATAGCAACGAGGGGAGAATTAAGCAAACAAAGAGTCTATTCAAACTGATCGGTGGCGAGGACTTCTTTTTCCCCTTCGCTGCGGGCGACAAGAATCGCACAGCAACTGTCGCTGAAGACGTTGACCGTCGTGCGGCACATGTCGAGAAGCCGGTCGACGGCGACGAAAAGGCCGATCCCTTCTGCAGGAAGGCCAATCACTTTGAGGATCATCAGGATCGCGACAAGGCTGGCAGAGGGGATGCCGGCGACGCCGATGGAGGTGATGAGGGCCATGAGAACGACGAGAAACTGAGTGGTGAACGAGAGCTCAATCCCGTAGGCTTGGGCGACAAACATGGCGGCGACACACTCGTAGAGAGCGGAGCCCGACATGTTGATCGAGGTGCCGAGAGGAACGACTAAGCTGCAAATCTTGTTCGAAACGCCGGCTCTTTTCTCAACGCAGTCGATGGTGATCGGGAGGGTGGCCGAGGAAGAACTGGTCGAAAAAGCAGTCACGAGGGCAGGAGCCATCGCTTTAAAATGGCGGATCGGTTGTACGCGGGCGACAAATTTGAGGAGCAGGGGAAGGGCAATGAACATGAAGGTGATGAGGCCGAGGAGAGCAGTCAAGGCAAAAAGGGCCACTCCCTGAAGAGAACCAGCTCCTGTCGTCATAAAGACTTTTGCGACGAGGCAGAAAACTCCAATCGGCAAAAGCTTCATGATCAGGTGGGTCACCTGGATCATGGCTTGAAAAATGCCCTGGAAGAAACTTTGAAGAGTCGATGCGGGCTGCCCTTCAATCTTTGATAGAGCGTATCCGAAAAGAATGCTGAAGAAAATGAGGCCGAGCATCTCCCCTTGCGAAAAGGCGGCGAGGACGTTGGAGGGGACAATCGAGACGAGGACTTTGACGAGCGTTTCCCCTTCATTGACCGAGGCGAATTTGTCGATGTCGGCAGCGAGGGGGGTGGGGGGAGTTTGCGATATGCCCGGCTGAATCAAATTGACGAAGAAGAGGCCGATCAGGATGGCGATCACGCTAGTGCTGATGTAGAAGGTGAACATCTTTCCCCCGAGTCTGCCAAAGCCCCCTTCGTTGCCGATGCGGGAAATACCGGTGATGATCGAGGAGGAGACGAGGGGAACGACGACGAGGGTCAATGCGTTGAGAAAGACTGTCCCCAGGACGTCGAAGAGGGCGTAGAAGGTGATCCCAAAGAGGGAGGCATCCTTGCCTGCCCAGCTTCCAAAGAGGATGGCCAAACCAATTGCGATAAAGACAGCCCAAGGCCGTTTTTGTTTCTTCTTACTCATAGTTCCTCGATAAAAAGGGTCATTTTATCTCATTTTCAAGATCGAGGAAAGAAAATTTCGCCCCCCGCTCGATTCGGTGCTTGTCAAACCACCCTTGGGGCACTTCAAGAGCGTAGCGGGCGGGGGCCGTGCTCCTGTATTTAATGATGGTGTCTCCGATGGGAGGATCCATGTCCAAAATATTAATCACCGTCCGGTCGTCATCGAAAAATGCGATCGAAAGGGGGATGAGGGTGTGCTTCATCCAAAACGAAAGACGCTGCGCTTTTTCATAGACAAAGAGCATCCCTTTTCCCTCCTCAAGATGAGTGCGCCCCATGAGGCCTAGCGCGTGTTTATGCGGGGTGTCGGCAATTTCCACTTCGATCACTTTGTCATTGATCTGGATTTGCCTTCCAAAGAGTGAAAAAAGAGTGAACAAAAATAGGAATAACTGCATAAGAATAACTATATGCAAAAGCGATTTTTTTTTATATGCCTCTTTGCTGTAAGTTCTCTTGTGGCGAAAAAGGCGCCGATCCAAAACTTTTTTGACGCAAATGGAAAAAATGTGGTCGACCCTCCGTGGTTGACAGGGCCTCTCCTCGCTCCGTCAGGCATTTCGATCCCTCCTGGCCACTATAATATTGAGCCCTACTTTTATGCGATCGCTGAAACGGGAAATTACGATAGCGATTGGAAGGCGATTGAAAAACCCACTTTTTGGAATACCTTTTTCCAGCCCTCGTTTCAATTCGGTCTTCTCTCTTGGCTCGATTTTCAGTTCAACCCGACTCTTGTCTACAATCATACAGACGGGGCGAGTCAGTGGGGCGTGGGCGACATGCCGGTCGGATTCGACATTCAGCTCTATAAAAGCGAAGGGAAGCTGACCAATTGGATCACCGCACTCAAACTGGCCCTCAAAGAGACGATCCCGCTCGGCAAATACCAAAATCTTAAAGCCGGCAAGCTAGGCACCGATTCGATGGGGCTTGGCTCCTGGCAGACTGGGGCGGCTCTTGTTTGGGGAAATCTTTTTTATTTAGGTAATCAACATTTTTTGACTCTTCGGTGCGCTTTCGAATATAATCTACCCGCTCCTGTTGATGTTAAAAATTTAAATGCTTTCGGAGGGGGAAGGGGGACGCGGGGAACTGTCTATCCAGCTCAAAGTTTTACTTTAGACATCGGCTTGGAATACACCCTCACTCGCAATTGGGTCGTTGCCCTCGATATCGTTGGGGAATTTCAAGGGAAAACCCGCTTTAAAGGAACCACTTCGGCCCCCAACAGCGCTCCGAAAAGCCTCCAGTTCAGTTTAGCTCCCGCCATCGAATACAACTGGAGCGGCAGCCTGGGGATCATCTTTGGCCCTTGGTTCACAGTCGCCGGCTGGAATTCAGGTCAGTTCTATGGCGGAGTCTTTGCATTTAACTATTATCATTAGTTATTATTTTCATTCATTTTTAACTTAATAACCACTATAGTTGTTGCAGAACAAACGAGGTTATTATGGGTAGTTTAAATTCATTTTTAGCAGCCCTTTTCTGTGCTACGGCTCCCCTCGCGTCCACCGGGATGGTGGAGGCAAAAGGGGTAGAAGAGACAACCCCTGCATATCAATTGGGTAAAGAAACAGTTTCCAAAATCCGCGTTTCGTATGAGAAGGGTCAATATGACGAATTTCTCGCGAAAATGGATCGGGAGTACAAGGCGGCCGATCTCGATGGATTGATTCAGATGCGTCAAAGAGAAATCCCGGTCGAGTTCCAAGAGAAGTGGGAACAAGAGTTCACAGAGCTCCAAAAACATAAAAATAGCGACTTATTGAATGCAGTGGCGGATAGCGACGATTCTAGGTTTGCTGAAAAGGTGAGAACTCTCGCAGCGACGATTGCAACTCCCGAGCAAGAAAAGGCTGTCTCTCGACTCCACTCGCTTGTGGTCAAGGCTCCCAATACTGGAGTGAATGCCGATGAAAATCAACTGATTGAAATCGACTTAGAGTATGAGTACAAGCTTCTCCACGCTCAGCTTCCGAATGAAGAGGTTTCTCCCCAAGAGCGGACTGAACATCAGATCGTCCTCCGCATGGAGAAAATGGACCGGATGAAAGAGGCTGCGAAAAAATTTCAAGACCATTCGTTGAAACAGGCTGTGGGTCTTGCAGCTTCGAATCTTGATCTTCGTCTGGCTCGCAATCTCGATGGAGCCGATCTGAATCAGATGGTGAAGGGGAAAGTAAAACCTGCGAACCCGCTCGAGGAAAATGTTTTATCGATCCTCTCCTCTTACCAGGGGCAGTTCAACGATCTCATGAAGCAATTAGATCATGCAAATCAGTAAGTTTTTTATGGTTGCAATGGTGGCGCTCTCCTCATGCGCCACCCACTTTCAAAAAGAAGGATTTTTCACCAACGGCTATTCTGACATGCGCTCTGGGCAAGACGTTTTTGTCGTCACCTTTCGAGCCAACGAGCACACTCCTGCACGTAAAGTCAAAAAGTATGCTTTTCGGAGAGCGGCTCAAGTGACTTTGAAGAATGGATATCAATATTTCCGGGTGATCGATGAGATTGGAGAAGCAAAACACCTCCACTACCCTTCGCTGAGGCTCACGATTCAATGTTATCGGGAACGGCCTCTTGCCCTCGATGTGATCGATGCGACTGAGATCCACTAGCCAAAAATATTCTTTTTAGTTATTCTTCTCTTCCCACCTTGGATGAGGCATGGCGCCATTGGCACTTTCAAATCTACGTTCCCCACCGAAAAAAAGACGATTCAACGTTCGTAAAGATGCGGCTCTTGCCTTTATCGATGATATTGAAAGTTCCTGGAAGGGGCATGAGCCGTTTGTTTTTTGGCTTGTGCAGCATTTGAAGCCGAAGACCATTGTCGATCTGGGATTTGATCGGGGATTTTCAACGATTGTCTTCGCCTACCGAAATCGAGGGCATGTCTTTGGGATCGATTGGTTTGATGAGGGAAATTACGCCTCTAAGTGTTTTGCCCTCGACAGCGCTTTCAGAAATATCTCCAATGCCATCCGCTTCCATTATGCAAAGAACATTCATCTGATCGTCGGCCCTTTCAAAGAGATTGCAAAAACGTGGCATCGAAAGATCGATATTCTCCACATCGGCCTTGCCCAAAGCTATCACGCAGCAAAGCAACATTACGAAAACTGGCATCCCTATATGAATGAGGATGGGGTGATTTTGATCCATGATGTGAAG
>CAZIML010000021.1:0-2203 GCA_964540255.1 uncultured bacterium | reverse complement strand
TTCCCTACTATAAGTTCACCTTCCCTCACGCCAAGGGTTTGGGGGTTGCATCTAAAAATAAAGGGCTCATCGAGGAAATTTCAAATCGTTTCAGCGAGTGACGTGGCGAAGTTTTTGTACGATGGCGGCAATTTTCTCAATAGCGGTGTCGATCTCTTCGCGCGTATTCATCCGGCTGAGAGAGATTCGGAGCGAGGAGCGGGCCGTTTTTCGGTCGATCCCCATGTTGGTGAGGACGCGGGAGGGTTCTAAAGCTCCTGAAGAGCAAGCAGAGCCGTGGCTGAGCGCAATTCCGGCGAGATCGAGCTGCATGAGGAGCGTCTCTCCGTCAACTCCCAGGAAGGCGATGTTCGAGGTGTTGCTGATCCGGGGGCCGAGGCCATTGATCGCGATATCGGGGATCTCTCTCAGTAGCCCCATCTCCAAGTGGTTCCTCAGCGAAGAGATGTGCGATGTGATCTCGGTTTGATTCTCCTTCAAAATTTCGAGCGCTTCTGCGAGGGCGATCATCCCGGCGAGATTTTCAGTGCCGGCTCGACGGCTCATCTCTTGGTTGCCGCCGGTGACAAGGGGGGTGAGTTTGAGATCGCGTCTGAGGTAGAGGGCGCCGATTCCTTTCGGGGCGTGGAATTTGTGTCCGCTCAGGGCGATCGCTCCGATGGCGGGATGAGAGGGGAGGGGCTCTTTTCCAATATAGGCAACTCCATCGAGGAGGAGGGGGATGTTTTTGGCCATTGCGATGGCGCCGATTTTGTCTAGGTCGATCTTCACTCCCGTTTCGCCGTTTGAAAGGGAGAGGACAATCGCCCGAGTGTTGGGGCGAAGGGCGTCGGAAATCGCTTCTGGAAGGGGGGCTCCCCAGAGGGTGACAGGAACGTAAGTCACTTCGAGCCCTTGTCCTTCGAGCGAAACGATCGTTTTATAGACCGCTGCATGATCGATCGATGTGGTGACAATATGTCCTTGGGTTCCAAGGCCTCGAAGGAGGAGATTGAGACTTTCCGTTCCGCCCGAGGTAAAGAGAATCTCTTCAGGTTTAGCGTTGAAATAGGAGGCGACCCGAGTGCGGGCTTGAGTCAGGTGGTTCCGAGCTTGCTGACCGAACCAGTGAACGCTCGAGGGGTTGGCCGGAAGGGCCCCAAGGTCGGAAAGCATCGCTTTGAAAACCCTTGGGTCAAGGGGGGTTGTCGCATTGTTGTCTAAATAGATTCTTTGCACCTTGGGCCTCCGATTGGACAATCAGGATCGTGATGTTATCAGAACTCCCTTTATTTTTCGCATTTTGGATCAAAGTTTTAGCGGCTCCCTCCAGATTGGATGAGGAGAGGATCATCTTTTCGATTTCAGGAAGAGTCAAAACGTCGGTGAGCCCGTCGGAGCAGAGAAAAAATAGGTCTCCTGGGAGATGGTCGACAGCGGCGATTTCAGGATTGGCTTTTCCCCCTGTTCCGAGGGCCCGGGTGATCACATTTTTATAGGGGAAGGGGGTTTTGGATTCGATCCCCATTTGGAGCCATTTGGCAAAGAGGGAGTGGTCTTGAGTCAAAAGCTCGAGCCGATTTTCTCTTAAACGATAGATGCGGCTGTCGCCAATGTGGGCGTAGATGATCGTTTCAGGGGTCCAAATGAGGCAGCAAAGAGTGGTCCCCATCCCGTGGAGTGCTTTCGATTGGGTTCCTAGGCGGTAGACCCACTGGTTCGCCTTTTCGATCGCCAATCTCAGCTCTTCGATGGCGTCGGGGAGAGGGGAGAATTGGATCTGTTTCACCGAATCTGCGAGATGGTCGATCGCCTCTCTGGCAGCGACCTCTCCCGCTTGATGCCCTCCCATCCCATCGGCTAGGGCGAAAAAGCCGATCTCTGGAATCGCGATCCAGACATCTTCATTATTCGAACGGCTCAATCCGATATCTGATAATCCGAAAGATTGGAGGTTCATAAGCCAGCAGTAAATCCCCCGAAGAGATAGAGATTGATCACGCTGATTGCATTGAAGCAGGCGTGGAGGGAGATCGAAGCGAAGAGGGATTGTCTTTTTTCATAGACGAAGCCGAGAAAAAGGGAGAGGACGAAAAGGGAGATGATGATCGAAATATTGCTCACCCCTTGCCCTGCCGCATAATGAAAGAGGGAAAAGCAAACCGACGTGATCGCGATCGCTTGTTTAGACCCGAGATGCTGCCGGATGTAGCTTTGGAGAAAG
>CAZIML010000020.1:0-14793 GCA_964540255.1 uncultured bacterium | reverse complement strand
GTGACCGCTACCTTTGCGTTCGGATGCGCCCTCAAAAGGGCCCGGATCTCGTGCCTCGAGGAACTATCGGCCGATTCGGTGACGGTGCAGGTGTTGACGATGCAAAGGTCGGCCGCCTCCCCCGCCTCTGCAGGGGTATAGCCCATTTGGCGGAGCTGGTCGGCGTAGCCTTGCGACTCATACTGATTCGTCCGACACCCGAGTGTAACCACTTTAAACTTCTTCATGGCCAACAATCATACCAAGATCTTCCCAAAAATCCAAGAGTTAGGATACAATGGGCAACTTTTAACCCTTTTAGAGTAGGTTCTATGAACATTGCCCCCGATGCCGGATTTTTAACGATCGCAGCAGCTATCTTCTTTGTCCTAAACGCTACGGGGCAAATCCCCCTCTTTTTAGCGATGCTCGCCCGATTCGACCAAAAACGACAAATCAAAATCATCATCCGAGAGCTGATTGTCGCCCTCGTCATCCTCCTCCTTTTCACCTTCTTCGGCGACGGGATCCTGAGAATCTTAGGAATCAGCCGCCCCATCATCGCCATTGCCGGGGGAATCCTCCTTTTCCTCATCTCCCTCTCGATGATTTTCCCTAAAGCCGACGCCGGATCAGGAGAAAAAGCGCTCACCCAAGAGCCGATGATCATCCCACTTGCGATCCCGGTCATTACGGGCCCCGGCGCCATCACAACCGTCATGCTCTACGCCCATGAGACCGGAAGTGCCTTTCTCGTCGCGGGAGCCGCCTTTGCCGCTTGGGTTCCCTCGCTCCTCATCCTCCTCCTCGGCTCCTATATCAAGCAAATCCTGGGAGAAAAAGGACTTGTCGCCGTGGAACGATTGGGCGGGATGCTCGTCTGCTTGATCGGGATCCAGATGTTCACCAACGGAACGCTCCTTCTCGTCAAAGAATATTTTAGTATCGGAATGTAGCCGAATAGTTCTCTTTAAATTTCTCGAGCGTCATATCGACAAAGGCCTGAAGATCCCCACAAATCTCTTCAGGCCTTTCTATTTGAGAGCCGCTCACTCGGGTCATCGTAGACTCAAACCACTCCCCGATCGCAGCGCTTCCCCTCTTAAAAGGCATGATGAGGCTGAACCGGTATCGAAACTCAACCACCTCCTGAATCAATCGGGGAGTCTCCAGTTTTTGAGAATTCGCAACCCGATCAAAAATCGTTTGGACTTGCCTCATGAAAACGGGGATCCGGTTGGGAGGCATATGTTTGATCATCGGCAATAATTGAGAACCGATCAGCCAGATAGAATCGGTCACAGCGACCCACTCATCCCGATCTTTCCAAAAAATAGTGGCTATAATAAAGCGGGAATCGGAGTCAAAGCGGACGCCAGCCATCTCTTCGTAAACATCGACGATCTTTCGATCCTCTTCAGTTGGACACTCGTTCCAATCGAAAGTCCGAAATCGGACCTCCGACTCCCGATCCCCCAAAACATCCCCCTCCCGATGAGCGGCAAGAATCTCAGAGAAAAATGTCCGGATTTTTTTTCCCCAGGCAAGGTACTGCCGATCTAAAAGAGTTAAATAATCCTCATCTCTTCTTAAACCAAACTGATCGGCGAAGGGGCTGTTCGTTTTTTGGGCAATCAATCTCCGCGTGTTCCCAAACACAGCCATAAGGGTGTCAAATGAACTTCGATTCGCTTCTTGATTGACCCGAACGATCAATTGCGCCGAGCGAACCGCAGTCTCCCCATACTCCAAAAATATTGGGTGTCCTGGCCAAATTGCATTCAATAGCCGATCCTCCGAAAAAACCCCTTATTGAAGAGAGAGACGTAGCTAGCGGAGCCGAGAATCAGATGATCGGTGAGTTCGATTCCAACCACTTTCCCAGTCGAGATCAAAATCTGAGTCATCTCCAGATCTTTCTGGGAAGGAGTCGGATCTCCAGAAGGGTGATTGTGGGCCACAATGAGGCTATGGGCTCTGTGGCGGATCGCAAAATGGAAAATTTCCCGAGGGTGGAGGAGAAGCTCTGTCAAAGTCCCCATCGAGAGAATTTCTCGATGAAGGCAGTTTTTCCGAACATCGCGCAATACCACCATCAACTTTTCAATTTTTTGGGCAGCGAGCTCTTTTTCGATCAACTGATAAACCTTTTCGGGAGAATCAAGAAGGGAATCGGCCTCTTTCGATTCGATTCTGGTAAAAAGGGCAAACGCCCCTTTCAATTGGATCGCCTTTGCCTCCCCAATCCCTTTCACTTCCAAAAGTTCAGGAATGGTCGCTTCTGAAAGTGCTCGAAGCGAACGAAAATGGGAGAGAAGGTCGGCTGCCAGTTCGAGAACAGAGCGATTTTGGGTCCCGCTTCCGAGAAGGATGGCTAAAAGCTCTATCGTGGAGAGAGCTTCGGGTCCATGAAGAGCGAGCCGTTCCCGGGGTCTTTCAGAGCTGGGCAAACTCTTGAGATTCATACCAAAAAGTGGGCCACTTTGTGTTCAAGGTGATGGGGAATTTCCATTTCGAGGAGGATATCGTTCTCTTCGTATTCGCAAGAGAGCACTTTCCCCTCTCGCATCACTTCGGTCACCAGTGCGTAGTGGCTTTGGGGAACTCTCAATTTCACCACTTTTCGAAGGAGTGCGATCTCTTTGATCATCAATTCAAGGAGCCGGTCGAACCCCTCGCGATTCAAAGCAGAAATCTCAACCGTCTTCGGATACTTGATTTTCATCCGATGAACCGTTGTCCGGTTCTCCAACTGATCCACTTTATTCAATACGGTGATGATCGGGTGTTTGACAGCTCCGAGTTCCTTCAACACTTCATGGGTCGACTCGGCTTGGGTCTCAGCCTGGGGATTGCTCACGTCGATCAGGTGGAGGAGAATATCGGCCTGAACCGCCTCCTCGAGGGTGCTTTTAAAAGCTGCCACAAGCTGATGGGGAATTTTCCTCACGAAGCCCACTGTATCGGTGAGTAAGATCGCCTGCTTGTTCGGGAGAACAAACTTCCGAGTCGTCGGGTCGAGAGTTGCAAACAATTTATCTTCGACCAAGACATCGGCGTCGGTTAAAGCTCTTAAGAGAGTGGACTTTCCAACGTTGGTGTAGCCGATGATGGCAAAAGTGGGGATTCGAGTCCTTTCTCGAAGGCGCCGCTGCGTCTCCCTTTGCTTTTTGACCGCATCGAGCTCCTCTTCCAGCCGATCGATTTTCCGCCGAATGAGTCGCCGGTCGAGCTCAATCTGCTTCTCCCCTTCCCCCTTCACCGCTCCACCGCTCGCTCCTCCCGATCTTTGTCTGTGGAGGTGGGTCCAAAGTCCCCGCAAACGGGGCATTTGGTAGCGGAAAGTGGCGAGCTCGATCTGAATTTTCGCCTCGCGCGTCTGAGCTCGTTGGCCAAAAATCCCCAAGATCAATTCGGTCCGATCGATCACCACCGATTGGAGAATTTTTTCCAAATTCCTCTGCTGCTGCGGGGAAATTTCATCATCGAAGATCACTACATGGCACTGATGCTCTTGAATGAGCCCTTTAATCTCCTCCACCTTGCCGCTTCCGATGGAGGTCCCAGCATCATAGGTACGGATGGGGCAGGGAAGTTTTAGCGCGGTTTCAAGGCCGTAGGTGGCTGAGAGGCTTTCAAGCTCCTCGAGCTGCTCGAGACACTTTTCTTTTTGTCCTGTATAGGTTCCAACGAGAAGAGCCCGCTTTTGGTCGGGAAGAAGATTTTGGAGCCGCCCTTGCCCAGGCTTTGGGGGAGCATTTAGTTCGTGCATGCAAATTCCAATTTAAGGCCATCGTAGGCCATTCTCACGTGGGGAGGAAGAAGGGCATTGATCGCTTCATGTTCAATAAAGTGGCTGATGTGGGTGATCCACGTTTCGATCGCCCCCACTCGATCGGAGAAAGCGACCGCCTCTTTCAAAGAAAGATGGAAAGGGGTCGGCTCAGCATTGAGGGCGCTCACAACCAATTTTTTCACTCCCTGAAGCGCCTCAAAAATCGAGTCGTCAAATTTCCGGATGTCGGAGATGTAAGCGAATTCCCCCACTCGGTAGCCGGTCACTTTCATCCCTCCTTGCGAATAGGAACAGTAACCGACTTCCACCCCTAAAAATTCAGTCGACCCAGTATCCCCTTTCAAAGGGACAAAATCAAATTTGGCGCTCAACCCCTCTTTATTGAAAAAATAGTGGTAGCGCCGCTCAATTTCCCCCAGACTCTCATCTGAAAGGAGGCAAGGGAGAGCCCTTTTTTGCCTCACATTGAAAATGCGCACCTCATCAATCCCAGCGATATGATCGTAATGGGTGTGGGTCAAGAGGAGCCCATCGATCGAATCAACTCCGAATTGAAGAGCCTGGCTTCGAAAATCGGGAGTGATGTCGATCAGAAGGGACTTTCCGTGGACGTGGATGATCCCCGACGGGCGGAACCGTTTATTTTTCGGGGAAGTGGAGCTGCAGACAGGGCATTTGCAGCCGATCAGAGGGACCCCCGCCGATGCGCCTGTCCCCAGAAATTGAAAAGTCCCTTTCATATGGAAGGATGATACCCAATTCGCTACAAATTCACAATCTTTTCTACTAACCTCTCAGCATACAAAGAGTGGTAGATCAATCCTCGAGATCCCAACCCGGCAAAAACCCAAGTTTTAGGTTGGATTTGAGCGATCAGCGGAATATAGCCAGTCTTAGGGGAAATTCTCACCCCAGCCCGAATCTCGACCACCTCAAAATCTTTAGCGGGCGGATAGAAAAGAGCCGCTTTTTCAAGGAGCTCAAGCGCTTTTTTGGGATCGGGGAGGTCAGTGTGCTCATAGGTAGAGCCGACGAGACAAAAATCTCGATCTTCAGTCAGAGTGATATGCCCTTGCGATAGAAGGCTCATCTCGAGCGGCTCTTTCCAGCGGCAAATAAGACACTGCCCAATCGTTTTTTTTAAGGGAAGATCGGCCCATTTCAAAGTTTCGGAACCGGTGGTCAAAATGATTTGATCAAACGACTCTAAATCATCCAACTGATCGATCCATTGGTTCACAAATCGGGCGCGATGGCAAACTTTTTTCATTTCATCGAGATAGCGCCTTGAAAAAACGGTGATCCCCTCGGGAATCCAAACCTGCTCTCCCCCAAAATCCCGCTTCTGTTCTTCGGTGATGGCGATCCGGAGGATCCCGTTTCGGAGGAAGACTTTTTTTTCTTGGCTCGCAGCTTCAAGAAGTTCGATCGCTGATCTCATCCCCTCTTCCCATTCGAGGGTGGGGATCGCTTTTTTTCCGGGAGCCGGGTGCAAAAGGCCGGTTGAGACATGAGAAGCCCCTTCTCCCCCATCAAACACAGTTACATCGACCTTTCTTTTCAAAAGATGCCAAACGACCGCCATTCCTGCGTAGCCGGCGCCAACAACAGCGACCTTCATGCGGTTTTCTTTTGCAAAAGCTGATAGCTTTCCGCGGCAAAACTAAAGAAGAAAACCACAGCGGGGGTCAAGACTGCGCAAAACGGGATCATGATGAAAAACCATTCGAGGGCGATCGCAGTCGATTGGTCAGGAGTGAGATTGAGATCCGTGAGAAGGGCAGAAAGGACGAGAAGGCCCGAAATGAGGAGAATGGGGACGAGAGCAAGAAGGAAGAGGGAAGCGCTGCTCAAGATCTTGCCTTGAAATGCGAGGGCTACCCGCTTGGCCAGAGAGAGCCGTTTTGCTGGCTGAAGGGCCGATGCAGGGGCGACGAAAAAGAGGAGCGCCAGATTGAAAAGACAGAGGAGAAGAGAGCCAAAAATCAAAAGGAAGGGGCCGAATGCAAAAACGACGCTGAAAAAGGGGCCGATTCCCGGAATTTCCCCCAGAAGAAAGAAGACGCCAAGGAGAATCCAGAGGAGCAGGTAGGCAAGGACAGGGGGGATTGAAAGGTAGGAGGTGCCGATGATCAGATCCATCGAACCTCCAATCAATCTCCGAAAGGAGAGGTTCAGCCCTTTCATCTCATGCATGTGGATTCGAATGAGAAGAACCCCCAAGGCGAGAAGAATTCCCGAGGAGAGAAGGATCGGAAGAAACGTCAAACTCATCGCGATCCAGTCGGTGGCGTGAAGAGCGACCGCCCTGCAAAAAACGATCAAAATTCCGCAAAGAATGAGAACAGGAAAGGCGAGAAGCCACTTTTTTCTAGAAAACGAAGCGAGGACCGCTCTTGAAAAAGAGGTTTCAACATCGACCCATCTCATCATCACCTTGACATTTGAAAATTGAACCAATTATAATGACTCCACTATTTCACTCCAAGTTGAAAATCAAATGGATCCTCTCAAAGTTACGAAGCTCAAAAAGGTGTACGGCAAAAAAAAACCGTTCACCGCTGTGAATGAGATCTCATTCGAATTGAAAGAGGGAGAGATTTTAGGTCTCCTCGGCCCCAACGGCTCGGGCAAAACGACCACGATCCAGATGCTCCTCGGCACTTTGACTAAATCAGGGGGCGAGATCGTCTATTTTGGAAAAGATTTTTATAAACATCGCTCTGAAGTGCTTCAGTCTGTTTCATTTGCGAGCACCTACACAAGTCTTCCCTACATCCTGACGATTGAAGAAAACCTGAAATGCTTCGGCTATTTTTACGGGATCAAAGATGTGGAAAGAAGGACCGCTCCTCTCCTCGAGCGATTTGGGATTCTCGACAAGAAAAAAGAGCCGATCGCCTCCCTATCTGCAGGGCAGATTACGCGGCTGATGCTGGTCAAAGCCTTCTTTACCAACCCGAAAATTGTCCTTCTCGATGAGCCCACCGCCTCGCTCGACCCCGATGTCTCTCTCGAAGTGTGTAAATTTCTCTTAGAAGAAAGAGATCGGACCGGCCTTTCGATCCTCTTCACCTCTCACAAAATGGAGGAGGTGGCCGAGCTTTGCGACCGGACGATCTTCCTCAAGAAGGGAAATATCATCGCAGACGATCTCCCCGAGAACTTGGCTCGGAGCGTCTCCCTCTTCCAGCTCCGCCTCACGATCATCGATGGGATGAAAAGAACGGTTGCTCTCGCAAATAAGCTCCAAATTGCCCATCAGCTGGATCACCGATCCATCACACTTTCTCTCGATGAAAAAAAGATCCCCTCATTCCTCAATAGCCTCATGCAAGAGGGAGTCTCCTATGCGACGATCCAGATCAAAGAACCGTCGCTGGAAGATTACTTTTTAAAAATTACGGAGAAAATGCAATGAGCTGGCAAAGGATTCTCGGTGTCTTTTTCCGTTACTTCTACGTAGCCAAGAAAGGGCTCCACCAACTCTCCGATCTTTTCTACTGGCCTCTTGTCGACATTTTGATTTGGGGATTGACCTCATATTGGATCGAGACGCAAAGCGACATCACCAATCTCCCCCTTATTTTGATGACAGCTCTCATTTTCTGGCAGATTGTCTGGCGCGGCTCTACCGATATTTCTGTGAGCCTTCTTCAAGAATTTTGGCATCGAAACCTCGTCAACCTCTTTTCGACACCCCTTAAGATCTCCGAATGGATTGCAGGGATGATCCTCCTATGCCTTTGCAAGCTGGTGATCACGATTTCTTTCGGCGCCCTCGTTGTCTACCTCCTCTTCTCCCTCAATGTCTTTACCGTTGGCTGGGCCTTTCTCCCCTTCACCGTATCGCTCATCATCTTCGGCTGGTCTCTCTCTTTTCTCGCCTCAAGCCTGATCATCTATTGGGGGCAGCGGGTGGAGATGTTCGCTTGGATGGTCGCCTTCATCTTTGCCCCTTTCAGCGCCGTCTTCTATCCCCTTTCGGTTCTCCCTACCTGGGCTCAATCGATCTCTTGGTGCCTCCCGACGACTTACATCTTTGAAGGGATGCGCTCGATTCTTGCAACGGGCCAGTTCCCCACTCAAGACTACTGGATCAGCATGGGGCTCAACGTTCTTTACCTCATTTTCTCGATTTCGGTCTTCAAACACATGTTCGAAAAAACCCGTGAAAAGGGACTCGCCCGCCTCGAATAAAAGACTTTATTTTTATTGCCTCATCATTTAATATTTTGAGCCATGAAAATTTGTCCTGTATCTCCACAGTGTCTGCATACTTATCTCCTCGAACCTTTTTTGGAAGGGGTTGAACGGGTCAACCTCGCGTGGCAGGGAGTCCGATTTCATCAGGTCGCTGCGGTCCCTCCCAAGATCGACCTAAAGGAGCGGCTCATTTTGCTCGTCGTGGGCGCCGTGCTTCTCCTCCCCTTCATTAACAACGTAGTTTGGGCTTTCTGGCAGGTGTTCGGCACCCCTGAAAAACTGTCCGACCCATATGTTCCCGAAACCAAGCCCCCTCCTCCCTCTCCTCCCCCTCCCCCTGCTCCTCGACCAGGGCACGCCCGTAGAGCTACCTTAGTCTATTTACCCCCTCTCGCTTCCCCTCCCGAAAAAAAGGAGGTCGAAACCTTTGTCTTCCTTGAAGATCACCCCACTCAAAAAGGGAAAAAGATTGAAGTGACTACTGATTTACAATCCGATGGGGCATTCACTCGGATCACTCAACAGAGCGCTCTTGAACACTCTCAATCTGTATATGGATCGAATGGATCCATCATCACGTATCAACACCAAGCAGGCGATAGAAACTTTTTAATTTCTCTCAACGATGGGAAATTAGATACCACTTTGACAAGAGCAAACAATAAAACATTCAAACTCCAAGCAGGATATAGTTGGATTCAACAGCCCATATTTGGGTTCAGGAAATTTCTTTCTTCCGATCAAGAATCGATCCACTTCTATTGCGTTCTTCCTGAAAATCCTATCGGCAATTGGCTTGAAGCTCCCCCTGTGTTGCTGAAAGCTTCAGCAACCAAGAAAGGAAAGGAAAACCTCCCCGGTATAGGAGAGGTGATCAAAGTTATCGTGGCCCCTACGGAATTACCCTATTCGGCGGGAAGAGCGGGGATTTTGTGGTTCGATCCCGAGACCCATATCTTAAAGAAATTTATCGTGCCTGGAATGCCTGGAACGGCCGAAAAGGGGGGCGTCCTGCTGCGGCATCGTCGGTCGCCCGCACAAGAGCGTCCAGAATCCCCGGCTCGCTAGCCGCATGGCCCGCATCTTTGATTACTTCAAATTGGGCCTCGGGCCACGCCTTGTGCAATTCCCAAGCGCTCTCCATCGGGCAAATGATATCGTAGCGCCCCTGCACGATCACCGCAGGAATATGACGGATCGATTCAACCTGCTCAATCAACCAGTTGTCCGTTTTGAAAAAGCAATTGTTGACAAAGTAGTGGCACTCTAAACGGGCCAGCGCATCGGCGTGATAATCTTCAGTGAACTGCATGAATAAATTCGGATCGTAAATCAATTTGAGCGTTGCCCCTTCCCAACTCGACCATGCTGAAGCCGCTAACTTACGGACTGCTTCATCCGGAGAAGTGAGTCGCCGATAAAAAGCGTGGAGAAGATCATTCCGCTCGCTCGGGGGAATCGGATCGATATATTTTTCCCATTCATCGGGAAATAAATGGTGGGCTCCAAATTGATAAAACCAGCGGAGCTCTTTAGGCCGCCCGAGAAAAATTCCCCGCAAAATCAAAAAAAGGACCTTCGATGGGTGCGTTTCGGCATAAGCCAAGGAAAGAGTGCTTCCCCACGAGCCGCCAAAGACGCCCCACTTCTCAATTTTCCGATCGATCCTCAGCTTCTCAATGTCATCGACTAAATGCCAGGTGGTATTCTCATTGAGACTTGAATGAGGACGCGATTTTCCACATCCTCGCTGATCCATCAGAACGATCCGGTAGAGCTTTGGATCAAAGTAGCAGCGGTGTCCCGGTTCAGTCCCTGATCCAGGGCCGCCGTGGAGGAAGATCACGGGAAGCCCTTTCGGATTGCCGCTCTCTTCCCAATAGAGTTGATGCCCCTCTACCTGCAGAAAGCCAGTCGCATAGGGCTCGATCGGAGGATATTTTGTTTTCATTTTCTTGTTTTGTACAAATAGAGGGGGCGTACAATCGGAGTCCCCTTTCCTCCGCGCGCTTCCACCCTTTCATAGACGATCTGAATGGCGATTCCGACGCATCTTGAGAGGCCGAACAACACCGTATAATAATCGGAATAAGGAAAACCTGCGGCGGTCAACATCGATCCGGTGATCGCATCGATGTTGGGATAAGGATCGGATATTTTCGGATTTTCTTTCAACACTTTCGATCCTTCAGTTCTGAGCAAAAGAGCGATTTTTACGAGCGGATGATCGGGAAAGTGTTTTTTACAGTAGTTGTAGCATACGGTGGCCCTTGCATCTTCGACCCGGAGCACCGCGTGCCCAAAGCCAAAAACAAGTTCATTCTTGGAAAGTTTGCGCCGGATCAATTTTTCCACATCGGCAGCTCCCGCATCCTCCCCCACTTCATCTAAAACAGCCTGAACAAACTCGAGGCAATCTTGATTCGCCCTTCCGTGGCGAGGGCCAGCAAGAGCCGTCATCGCGCCAGCAAGCGATCCATACATATGCTCAAGACCCGATGCGATCGCCTTTCCCACAAAGGCCGAAAGATTGCCTCCATTGTGATCGTAGTGGAGAGCATTAAAAAGGCGCATCACCTGAATCAGTTCCGGAGTCTTCATTCCTGGCATATTGAGCATGTGAACGAAATTTTCAATATAGCCAAGCTCTGGATTTGAAGGAGGAGTGTGTCCCCACTTCGCATGGGTGTTGATCACGCAGGCGGCGATCTGGGGAATATTTGCGATCAAGTGAAGACAATCTTCTCGATAATCGCCCGTCCCTTCATACATTCCAACGACTAGCAAAGCGGCCGCCAAAAGATCCATAGGGTGTCCCACAGCGGGAAGCCGCTCGATCGACTCGACCGTTTCTTTCTTGAGATGGGCTTTTTTGTTCAGCTCTTTTTGAAAATGGGCCACCTGCTCCTTCGTTCCCATCTCTCCATAATAGAGGAGATAGATTAGCTCGATTGGTTCCCGGCCAGCCAGTTCTGAGATAGGCCTTCCCACATAGGCAAGCCCCTTCATCGGATCGACCGACGAGGTGACGCAGTAGCCAGCAGGAACTCCTCTCAAGCCGGTCTCGAGAGAATCGGCAGTAATTTCAAAAAGGACCTTTTCTTTCATCGGAGTAAATCCCTCACTAAATCTCGTTCTTCTTTGAGCTCCTTTTCACTCAAAGCGATTTTTTCTTTCAAGAACGAATCAAGAGGCACTCCCTGAATCATCTCATACTCGAGATTCCCCTTCGATCTGCAAGGGAAGGAAAAGACGAGATCTGGATCGACTCCATAAGAGTTCCCCTTCGAATAGACTCCCGCCGAAAACCAAGGAGTAGGAACCGTGATCGACTTGAGAGCTCCCACTGCCGCATTCGCCGCCGATGCAGCCGACGACTTGCCTCTAGCTGCGATCACCTGGGCCCCCCGCTTTTGGATCATCGAGACAAACTCTCCCTCGAGCCATTTCCGATCACCGATCACATCGACAGCCCCTTTTCCCCCAATCTTTGCGTTGACAAAATCGGGCACCTGGGTTGAAGAGTGATTCCCCCAAATAGTCACTTGAGTTACCTGAGCCGTCTCTACATGAGCCTTATCGGCCAATTGAAACTGGGCCCGATTTTGATCGAGCCGAGTCATTGCCATGAAGTGGTTTCTAGGAAGATCGGGAGCGTGGTGCATAGCGATCAAGCAATTGGTGTTGCAAGGGTTGCCCACGACCAACACCCGCACCCCTTTATTTGCGACTCGATTGAGCGCCTTTCCCTGTTCGACAAAGATTTTTCCGTTATCGCCGAGCAGTTCTTTTCTTTCCATTCCTGGACCCCTCGGTTTGGATCCAACCAAAAAAGCAAAATCTATCCCGCCGAAGATCTCTTCGGGCTCATATCCGATCTTCACCTCTTTCAAAAGAGGAAAAGCGCAATCATCGAGCTCCATCTTCACACCCTTGAGCATCTCTTCTCCCAATTTCAGGTCTAAAAGATGAAGGGCAATCGGTTGATCGGGACCTAAAAAGTCCCCGTTAGCGATTCGAAAGAGGAGGCTGTAGGCGATTTGCCCAGCCCCCCCGGTCACTGCAATTCTTTGGATCGGTTTTTTCATCCCCCGGCAAATTTCTCCATCAAAGGCCCTTTGCAAAAGACTTGAAAACA
The DNA here is from genome assembly GCA_964540255.1 of uncultured bacterium. Taxonomy (GTDB): domain Bacteria; phylum Chlamydiota; class Chlamydiia; order Chlamydiales; family SM23-39; genus REEB52. The sequence continues at coordinate 2,674 of CAZIML010000020.1, read as the reverse complement.
GCTTTCAGCCACCGCGTGAGCCTCTTCCAACCAAGGGGTGAAACTCTCCACGTCTGAAGGGACCAACTCTCCAAACGAATGGATCAAAGTCTGCTGAATGAAAGCAGGCTTCCCTTCGTACTGTCCCATATTTGCGCTGATTGCCAGATTGCCCATCGGTTTTTCCAATGCGTAAGCTAAATTGAGTCCCACTGCATTCGGCCGTTCGTTCATTGTTGTTTGCTCGAAGAGTTGAGAATCGAGCTCTACTTTCATATGAAGCTTTTCGCCGAGGAAAGCAAGAGGATTTTCTCTTGCGATATCAAAACGGATTCCATTTACATAGCGCACTTCGGCTTTGACGAAATTGAGAGGCGATCCATCGGTGGGGTATAATTCGATGATCGATTCGACCACTCTCAAAATCAAAGCGCGGAAAGGCTGCCACGAATATCCTTTGGCCATATTCACCGTCGCAATTCCGGGCCCTACTTGAACGAGGGGATACCCATTTTTCTCCTTTCTCATTCTGTGCCTTGGAACGAACGGGGCGGTATCTGGGTGGGCTTGGACGCTCGGCAGATCTTCGATCACTGGAAAATCTTTCTTCAGTCTTTCATACATTCTTCCATACATCATTGGATAGGAAGGGTCATGCATCCGTCCATTTTTTTCATCATTTTGCACCTCCCATCTCACTTCGAAAATGGACTCCAAGAGAGGAGGATGAAGTAGAACAGGCGTTTCAGTTTTTTTGATTTTTTCTGCTTTGAAAATCGACATAGGTCCTCCAAAAAGTTGAAAGATGGTTATACAAGATTTTGAGGAAATGCTCCACTCAATTTTCTACACAAGAGGCAAATCGGGATGAACCGAAAGGAGAAACTCGCCGCACGGAGTACAAAAACCCTCGATTCATTTTGTCCATTGAGTTTCCATTTTGAGTCTCATTTCGGCATATTTGGGATAAATTTGCATATACTATCACAATCGCTTAGCCATGAATTAGTTATGACTAATACTCCAGAATGTCTGCCCCCACCAAGATAAAATTAATGGAATTATATTAAGTTTTGATATTTGTAAAATTTTGATAGAATTAATAAAAAAAATAGGATTAACAATGTCCATTCTTTCTGAGATAAACACAGCAAATATCAACAAACTCCCTGCACACCTTCTTGGGGAATCGGTCTTCCCATTATTGTTGCAAGATGAAGACCCCTGTTGTTCAATTGGGAACCTTTCTTTATCACGGCTTTTTTAGGGGCTAGCACACGTCATGAATTCCTTAGTATCTGACTTAGCCTGGGGAATGAGATCCATAGCGACATCAAATGTCGTTTTCGATGTCGCTATCCCTGTCGCAAACTTGGCCATCTGGGCCATCGGCCACTATTCCCAAGAACTCGTAAACTGGTCCCAAAAATGCTACCACTACTATCGAAATAAGGGGGCAAGCGAAATAAAATTTGACCGAGCCTTCAAATCGATGCCTGAAGAAGAAAAATGGCGCTTATACATCGATTGGAAAAGACAAGATCCTCTCTCTTGCGGCAAGCAATGTTTTGATAGAGAAGAGCCCGGATACGCAGCGGGAATGGATCAGGCCCTCTCCTATGTGAGGAGTTCGCTTGGAACCAAAATGGATGCAGATGAACTCCGCTACATTCATGACCTTGCTGTCGACGGGGTATTCCACAAGCGCTTCGAGTCCCTTAGGCCATTCGCCCTTGGGTACAGCTGTGAGTACAAATACTATTTCAATCGCCCCCGATCCGACCACCCCCCAGAAACCACCCGTTCTAAAGCTGCATTAAAAGAAGCGCTTGAGGAAGGAATCTTTACCCATGATACACATTGCGATGAGGAGAAGTTTTTAGCCTACTACGATCAATGGTTCATGAACAGTTTGGCCTCTTGCAATGAGGCAGCAACAAAAGAGCGGATCAACCGATTATTCAACACCTATTATGAAACCATTACAAGAGCATCCTCGGTGGGAGAAAAGCTGAGAGCCATCGTCGATCTATGCCGTTCGCTCGAAGTTTTTCACGCCTTTCCAGATGGAAATCAACGAACAATTTCATTCCTATTGCTCCAAAAACTTTTAATAGAAAATGGGCTTCCTCCAGTCATTTTAGAGCTTCCGCTATTATTTGACGGACTTCACACTCGAGAAGAGATGGTACTAATGGTTAGGCAAGGGATGGAGCGGCTATCGAGATTCATTTTCAATACAACTGCTTATAGACACGAGATAGACGAAGGGATTGAGTTTACCCGGGACTGTCCAGACGACACTGAAGTTCGGCAAACAGAAATCACCTGACGAATCGGGAAGATGGCAGGAAGGTTCCTAAAGTTTCAGGTCCGATGCTGTCACACAATAAAAACAATCTAAAAAAAATTCATTGACACCAATATACATTTTCTTTGAAAATCCTTCGTTCTATGAAAACTGGAGGCATTTATGAAATCCGTTATTTTTTCCGTCATCTTCTCTATCCTGTCGTCTATCGGAACCGCAGGGCAAACACCCTCTCAGGAGCGGATCTATCTGACTGAAAATGAAATTCAAATTGCTGGAAGTGATATATTCGTCTTTGTACAGAATAACTGGGTACAGACATCGTGCATACATTCCGATGCATCGGGATTGTATGTTGATCAATTTGGAGCATGGCTATACCGA
>CAZIML010000019.1:519-16716 GCA_964540255.1 uncultured bacterium | reverse complement strand
AATCCGCGACAACTCACCTCAGAAAAAAGTTACTGCCTATCCCCTCAGTTCCTCCCGACGGGAAACGGAGAGTTTTTCTATGTTTCAGAAAGAAGCGGCCAATCCAAAATTTACAGAGCCTCATTGTCTCATCCAAAAGGGGAACTTTTGGTCGATCTAAGAGGGAATCAAGCGTTGGCTTCGATGAATCGAAAAGGAACGCAGATCGCCTTCATTTCCGATGCGGCGGGAAGACCCGATCTCTTCATCCAAAATTTAGATGGAAATGGGAGAATGATCGGGAAAGCGAGACAGCTCTATTCTGCAGCAAGGGCCACTCAAGCGACCCCCACCTACAGCCCCGACGGAAAGCAGCTCGCGTTTGTTTCAGATAAAGATGGGCCCCCCAGGATCTATCTTTTAGGCGTCATCAACACCAAAGAGAGTTTAAGACCCCAGCTCCTCACAAAGAAAAATCGGGAAAATACCTCTCCATGCTGGTCTCCCGATGGGACTAAATTGGCTTATAGCGCCAAAGTAGACGGAGTGCGGCAAATCTGGATTTATGATTTTCTCACACAAGAAGAATCGCCTCTGACGACAGGACCCGAGAATAAAGAAAACCCCTCTTGGGCTCCCAACAGTTTTCACCTCGTCTACAATACCGAAAGCGAAAAGGGGTGCGAGCTATATTTGACCCATTTGAACGGGGGAGAACCGATCCGAATCACTTCAGGATCGGGGGAAAAACGGTTTGCCTCTTGGCAGAAGTAGTTCTTTCTCGTCAAGAAATGGTTCAATTGATAAATTGGAGTCGGAACCTTTGAGGGAAGTTATGTTTCGTCGTATTATTCTAGCAACCATCCTCCTCATTTCAGCTAGTTGCTCGCGCAACAGCGAAACATGGGAGAACGTAAAAACCACTGGCCGCAATATGCAAAGAGGCTTTGATTCGATCATGGGAAAAGGATACGAATCAAGAATGCTCGCATCAGGGGGGGAGTTCTACGGTCCCTATGATGATGACTTCATCCCTCTCCAAGACTCCGACCTCAAAAACCAATATGCGAGCGACACCGCAGTGCCCCAGGCCAAGGGAATCCCAGGCCAGTTTGGCATCCCAGGACTCGACGCATTCTACGATCCTCCAGAAGCTCTCCGGAATCTCTTCCGCTCGGTTCACTTTGAAACCGATGAACACGTAATCAAAGATAAAAATGAGATCGCGCTTCTCACCAAAGTGGCCGATTACATCAAGAAAAATCCAAACGTCTACCTGGTCATCGAAGGGCACACTGACGAAAGAGCCTCAGCAAGCTACAACATGGCTCTCGGGATGAGAAGAGCCAATTACGTTCGCTCTCTCCTCGTGAAAAACGGGGCCGATCTGAACCGGATTTACACCGTATCACGAGGCAAAGAACAACCTCTAGCTCAGGGACATGCGCCAGATGATTGGAAAGTGAACCGCCGCTCTGAATTCAGGATCTATCAGAAATGATTAGAGTTCTTTTACTTTGTCTAGGGGTAGCGCTTCTCCCTTCGTGCTCCCCCCTCAAATCTTCTCCCAATGATGAGAAGCACCAACTGGAGCTCACCCTCCACGAAGTGCAGACCAATCTCGACGATCTTCGGCACGACATCAACTGTTTCCAAACAGAGCTCCAGATCGTCGACGGAAGAATCAAATATTATGAAAATAGTCTCGCCGCCCTCAAGCAGCACGATTTAGAAAAGCAGCAAACAAAGATTGACCTTCTTTCGCAGCAAATCCAAAATCTTGAAAAAAAGTGGACCGCTTTTGAAAAGGTTCAGCAAGGGGACTCGAAAGAACTTCAAAGCCTCTCTTCTTACGCCCATGAGACAACCGCTGCCTTGTCCCAATTCAAAGACCGGATTGGAGAGCTTGAGCAGGAAATTTTTGCTCAGAATCGCCGTTTTGACGAACTCGGGAAATTGAAGGGGCATATCGAGACTTTGGCAAAAACTTATTCGGCAGATTTCAAGACCTACAAAGTGAGACCCGGCGACTCTTTAGAAAAAATCGCAAGAGTCAATAAAACAGCTGTCGAGAAAATCAAAAAACTCAATGATCTCGACCAAGATCTCATTGTCGTAGGCCAAGAGCTTAAAATTCCAGTCGACTAATGCAATTGCCTATTGGACTCTTCGATTCAGGGTTTGGCGGCCTGACTGTAATGAAGGAACTGGTCCGCCTCCTTCCCCAGGAAAACATCGTTTATCTCGGCGATACGGCCCACCTCCCTTATGGAAATAAATCTCCCGAGACCGTCCTTCAGTATGCCCTTGCGAATGCATCATTTCTTCTCGAAAAAAAGATCAAGCTCTTAATTATCCCCTGCCACACTGCTTGCTGCCATGCGCTAGAAATCTTGGAACAAAAACTCTCGATCAAAGTAATCGGAGTGATTCAGCCCGGACTTAAATTGATTCAACCTTTTCAAAGAATCGCCGTTTTAGCCACAACGAGCACGATCGAGTCGGGGATCTACCAAAAAGCGATTCTCAAACAAAATCCTGCAGCTAAGCTGATCGCCCTCCCTTGCCCCCTCTTTGTCCCCCTCATCGAAGAGGGATTCCACGATCATCCGGCAGCCAACTTAGTCGCTCATGCATACCTCGATCCGATCAGAGAGCAAATCGATGGGGCTCTCCTTGCATGCACTCATTATCCCCTAATTCGCTCCACTCTTTCTGAAGTTTTAGGGCCCCACGTAACTCTTGTGGAACCAGCTGCCGCTTGCGCGAAAGAGGCCGCGGATTACTTAAAAGCCAACCATCTTCTCAATCTGCAAACCACTCAACCCCAATATCAATTTTACGCCTCCGACGATCCCGAGAAATTCTCGAGACTCGGAAAAATATTTTTTGGTTCAACTCTCGAAAACGTTGAAAAAAAACAAGAATTTATGAAATTATTTTAAAAGAGAATTCGGGAGTGACTTTATGAGCCAGAAAAAGAGAATTTTGTTGATTGAAGATGAAGAAGACATCGCCGCCTTGATTAAACTTCAGGCAGAGCTTTCTGGCTACAAACTCCACGTAGAGGTCGACGGGATCAACGGGTATAGAGCGATTGAAAGGGAAAAGCCCGACCTCGTCATCCTCGACGTCATGCTCCCTGGAGAAAACGGGCTCGATGTGTGCCGCCGGATGAAAGGGAACCCCGATTTGAAAAATATCCCCGTTGTCATCCTTTCTGCTAAAGGTGAAGAACTCGATATCGTTTTGGGGCTCGAACTCGGCGCTGACGACTATGTCCAAAAACCTTTTTCGCCCAAAATTCTCTTCTCTCGCATCAAAGCCATTTTACGGAGAGGCAAAGAACCTGAAAAAGCGATCAAAACGATCAAATTTGCCGACTTCATTCTTGAAGTGGATCGCTATATTCTCCGTAAAGGGGATAAAGTGATCAGCCTCACTCTTTCTGAATTTGGAATTCTCCGCCGCCTCGTCAGCAACAGGGGAAAAGTCCTCACGAGAAATCAACTCTTGGACGACATCAACAACGACGACTCATTCATCGTCGATCGAAATATCGACGTCCACATCGCCTCGCTCCGGAAAAAACTGGGCCCCACTTTTGATTGGATCGAAACAGTGCGAGGCGTCGGATATCGTTTCCGCGAAGATCCCGCTCTTGTCGAAAGATCGTAGACAATAATTCTCCGTCCGACTAACTCATAGATAAAAAGATATTGGAGATGTCATGAAGGGTCGCGCTTTGATTTTAGTCAGTCTCATTTTAGGAAGCTGTGCATCGAACACAGCGACGGGCGTTATTTGCGGCGGCGTCATCGGCGGTTCGGCGGGAGGAATCAGCGGCGGAGGAACCGGCGCGCTGATTGGAACGGCGGCGGGAGTGATTGCAGGAGGCCTTGTCGGAGCCATTCTCGATGAACAAGATCGAAAAGTGATGGAGCGAACCAGCCCAAGAACCGTCGATCGAATGGATCGAGGAGAGCCCCTCACCATCAATGATGTGATCAAACTCAGCCAGGGTGGAGTCAGCGATGACGCGATCATGCGCTATATGCAAGAAACAACCAGTATGTATACTCTGACCCAAACCCAAGTGAGAAGGCTTCAAGAAGCAGGGGTGAGCCAGCGAGTCATCAACTCGATGATCGCCTCAGGAAAATAGGGAAAGATGTTGATAAAAAAAACAGCACATTCTAAATTGGCAGATAAAATTATGTCATCGCCCCTCGACAGTGAAAAGGCATTCGATGATGCCTTTTTCCAACACAATCTTCCCCAATATTACCGCGCAATCCTTCGCGACTTTAGAAAAACGACCCATTCCTACGTTTCGTTCAATCTGGTTTTCCTCCTCCTTTTTTCAGTCGAGCTTTTCCTCTTCATTTTTTTCCTCCCCTTTTTGAGCAAATCAGCCTTCTTCGCCTTTGCCCTCGGAGGGATCTTCCTTACCTGTTTTTCTTATTTTGTCCTTCTCTTCTACTACCAAGCGAGAAAGCCGGAACAGCTTCTCAACTTAAGGGACCAATTTATCGCCTCGTGCCGCCAGGTCCTCTCAATTCCTGAAGGAGAAGCGGAGCATCACCTTTCGATCGCCTCAGCCCTTTTGAAACTGTCAGCCTACCTCCAAGATTTTGAGTGGAATTTTTACCAAATCCCCAAATTGCTCACCCCATTCTCTCAAATCATTTCCCGTTTTTCAGGCTACTGCTATGGAGAAGATGTGTTCCAGATGAAACTCCTCCTCCTCGACTCGGCCGTCGGCGAACATCTAAAACAGATCCGCACTACCCCGACAGACCTCGAAGTGCACGCCTCGCTCGCCAACACCTACGTAATCCTCTCAAAAATTTATAAAGAATCGCGCTTTCATGAAAAACATCGAACCGCCGCCAAGCTCGCCATCGAAGAGTTTTCGATCTTAAGCCACTATGCCCCTGCCGATCCCTGGGTTCACGAACAGCTCGCCGTCGGCTATCGAGACCTCGAAATGCCCGAGTCGGAAATGAAAGAGGTAGAAACTCTTCTTAAATTGAGGGCGAATGACAAGGAAATTCTTTACCGATTAGGAAATCTCTACTTCAAACAGGGGATGAACGCAAAAGGTTTACAAGTTTACGAGGAGTTGAAAAGGGGGAATTTTAAGAAATCTGAGGATTTAATCGCTTCCTATGGAACGATTTCGAAAAATTGAAAGATTCCTCTTTTTTTATTTTCGGCAGAATCCTAACCTTGATGTTTCTTAAACCAACGTTAGTATGCTTCAGAAAGAAAAGCATTCTCTGATCACTCTCTACCTCGCCTACTTCGCCGATTATTTCAGTTGGGGGGTAGCCATCGCCTTCTTAGCCGTTTATATTTCACAAGACACCACCCCTTTCCACAACCTCTTCTGGGATCCGAAGATCTCTCTCGCGATTGCCTATGCCGCCTGCCCGATCGGGGAAGTGATTGGATGTCCCGTCCTCGGAGATCTTTCCGATCTGATCGGCCGGAAAAAGGTGTTGATTTGGGGATTTTGGGGATCGGTCGCCAGTATGGCGATCTGCGCCTTCTCGATCTGGATCGGGGATTTCATCACCTTCCTCTTTTCCCAGCTCCTCGTCGGCTTTTTTTCTGGCAAGCAAGCGATGGCCCAGGCCGCAATTGTCGACATCCCCTCGGGCTCTAAGGGGCAAAAACTGGCCTTTCTCTCTGTTTTAGGAGGAGCTGCCTGCATTTTGGGCCCCCTTCTCGGCGGCCTCCTCATGCAAAAACCGTTCACCCTCTACGGCGGCTACGTTTGGCCGAGCATCCTCGCTTGCCTTTTTTACCTCCTCTCCCTCGTCTGCACCCAATTTTTCTTCACCGACAACTACGCTCCCTCGAACGTCTCGGTCTCTCCCTCAAAATTCATGAAAGGGATTGGAGATCTTTTCCTTCTCACCTGGAAAGAGCGCCTTTTCTTCCTCTTCCTTCTCAATCTTCTCGGCTGGTATCTCCTCGTTGTCTCCCTCTCCGACTTCCTGGTCGCCCGCTTCCATCTCTCCGACGCGCAGGTAGGGATATACAATAATTATTTAAGCCTTTGCTTCACCCTCGGCGGCGTCATAGGAACCGCATGGATCTTGCGCCGCTGGAAGGCGCAAAACATCCTCTTCTGGTCTCTTTTAGTCGGATCCGTTGGATTATTTCTTCTCTACGACATCAACCGGGTGGTTGAACTTTGGACATACCTTGCGATCCCCACCTTCACTGAAGCATGGATTTATCCTGCCTACCAAACGATCCTATCAGATCTCACCAGTGAAAAAAATCAAGGGAAGATTTTTGGGCTCATCGGCGCTACAAACGGAGTCTGCTACTCGGGGGCCTACCTTATTTTAGGGGGGTTTGCATCGACTCAATCGATCTTAATCGCAGCCGTTCTATTCCTTTCAAGCGCAGCCCTTTTGCCCGCCATGATCCGGAAGAAGAAAGCAGCTGCGTAAGAGAGTCTATCGTTGCAGAACAACATACGCGTTAAGCGCAAAGAATAGCGTAAAGACCCTATTGGATAGGTTCAAAACCTCCTCCGCTCCCACGAATCTTTTCTTGACGGCTCTTCAACAAAAAACTATACTACGACTGCTCTAAAAGTGTGAGTCTGTCAAGGAGGCGCCGTGAATTTCGGCCAGGCGTAGCCGGTGCGGAACGCTTGGGGTCCCCGAAAATGCCTCATTTTCGGGGTAAGCGGTTGCAGCTCAACTTGAATAAGTTGAGCGATGGACGCAGGTCGAAATTCAGTGGCTGCCCGACGCTGGCAGATTCACTCTTTTAGAGCAGTCGTAGTATATGATCATTCTCTCAAATGAGGTGCTTTGTGCGCGTATTATTCTTTCTCTGGGTCATTCAAGGGTTTGCCGCTTTCAATCTAACATGGGGAACGCCGGCCGTCAGTCTTGATAGCAATCCCCCTTTGGGGGATACCGATGGGAACGCGGTGATCGCTCTTGATCCAATGGGGAATGGAGTGGCCGTTTGGGGGAGAACTACGGGACAAAAAGCCACTGAGGATGTTTGGGCCGACAGCTACAACCATTCGCTGAGAACTTGGTCTGGTCCCGTTAAAATCTCGGGCGGCGGAAATGCGGTGAATGGGCGAGTGGCAATGGATCCAAACGGGAATGCTCATTTCGTTTGGGAAGAGGGATTTCCCACACAAATCATGTATCGAACCTTAAGCGCGGAAGGAGTATGGACTCCGAATTTGGCCTCGCCGCCGGAACAGATCTTTGAATCAGCGCTCCCTCAGTTCTCTCCTCAGATTAAAGTCGATGGCGAGGGAAATGCCCTTGCGGTTTGGATGGAACTGAAACGGGGCCTCCACAAGATCCATTCAGCTCAAAAGCGGTTCGATGGCTCTTGGGCTAGCCTCGGAATCGTCTCTCCCTCCAGAGGCAACTCGCTTCTCTCCTCAACAAAAACGATCAGCATGAATGACTCAGGAAAAGCTCTTTTGGTATGGGAAGAGGCAGTCAATGGAAGGTCCCAAATTTGGGGCGCCCGGTATAAAGAATACGCTTGGGAACCCCCCTTTCTCATCTCGGATGAAACCGAAAAAAAGTGCGATTCCCCTGCAGTCGGCATCGATGATCAGGGAAATAGCGTCATCGTATGGCATGAAGATGGCTCGATCCAATCCAAAGCTCTGATCCATGAAGCTCTCTCCCCGCAGATGAGAGTTTCCGACCCAGCCTATAAAGCGATCCATCCCGATATTGCGGTCGATGGGATGGGAAATGGGGTTGTAGTTTACGAAAGATACAACCCGCTCCACAAATTCATCACAGGAGCACTCCTCCCGTTCGGAACTCCTGCTTGGGAGGCCCCAACTGATATTTCAGCCCCCAGCCCAGCCGAAGTTGAGGCGGCAGGATATCCTGTTTTAACGATCAACAAGATCGGCGATGGAGTGGTGATTTGGAAAGAGTTTACAGGGACTCATTTGGTCATACAGGGAGCCGGCTATTCTCTAGGAAGCTGGTCTTCGATCAGAACTCTATCGTCGGTCAACCATCACTCAGGATCGCCCACCCCTGCTTACGATATTAGCGTAGGAGTGAATGTCGCAGGGAATATCATCGCTGTGTGGCCCGAAGATTCGAGCCAAACAGGAAGCTTTCAGCTAAAAGCAAACACCGGCTCACAGGTCCAATTGAAGGCAACTGTCGGAACGGGTCTTGCCAACTTCGCCCCCTTGCCCCCACTCCCCGAACCGAAGACGATCCTCTCCGGAATTGCATCTGGCTACCAGGTGAAACACAAATTCCCCGCCCACACTGACTTGATCAATATTCTGAGTTGGACCGGATCGAATGGAGCCCATGAATATCGAATTTACCGAGAAAATCTCTCCACCTTGATCGGAACTTCCTCGAACACCCGCTTCGAAGATCACCAAAGAAGCCCCAAAAAACAAGAGATCTATCTAATCACTGCAGTGGATATGCATGGACAGGAGAGTACGCCGATGACGATCGTTGTCGACGCCCGTTAGAATCGGATGCCAAGGCCAAGGCCGCCGGTTAAACTGCTCACATTGACATCGTTGTCCAGGCTGCTGATCTCATCCGGCTCAATTTTCAATGTCTTCATCGAATAATCGACGAATAAATCGAAAAAAACGTTGGGGCAACTTGGAATCGGGTAGATCCAAACCCCTGCATCAGCTCCTAGGCCAATGCCAACAGCATTGTCATCCCCTCGCACAAAGGGAGAATCATTATGCATCAGCATCATGAAAAGACGGGGCCCCGCTCCCAGATAAAAAGAAGCATATTTGTTGTATTTATAAAATGCCTTCAAACCCAATGTAAGGGTAGCCAATTTGAAATCGATTTTGTCTAACCCGCCGATCGATCTTCCCTCTTTCTGAAAATAGCCCCCATCCATCCAAACAATCAGCGGCCCCCAAAAATTGGCTCCCGCCTCAGCGCGGAGCGTCCAGCCCCCGTTGCCAAAATAATCGTGCTGCTCTTGATCAGTGAAATAAAAATAGCCGGGCTTTACTTCAAAGTACCACTTTTTCGAAACATCTCGATAAGGATCATCATCAAAGACAACCTCTCCAAAAACTTCCTCGTCCCCATACGAATTCAATGGGAGAATGGCGAAAAAAAGGGGGATCAGCGCTAACAGTTTCATCAGGTTAAAAGTATGCGTTTAAGAACAAATTGTCAAACATAGGAATTTTTTTATTTTAAAAAAAGTTCTTACCAGCTATCATCGCTCCCTCAAATTCAAAGGATGTGTTTATGACAGAAATGACCATGCACCCCATGACTCGGGGGCTCATTCATCAGCAAAGAAGCTACGCAACTCAAGCGTATCAAGGGGAAAACCTCACAGCTGACTTAGCGGGAAGAATCCTGACTCTAGGAGTCACTCTCCTAATTCACGCAGAACTTGTCCGGCGCGTCGTGAATCTTTGCTTTTTGACAATCCTCCATACCTTCTCTCAGTCCCACCTTAAAGAGTTGAATCAAGAGCGTGTCCAATGCTTCACTGCATTCACAATGTGGAGAGAATTTTTCGCCGCCTTGTTTAAAAAGAACATGCTGATTAAACCCTTCGATGCTCCAACGATCGAAATTGTCGTGGAAGAGAGCGAGGGGATTCACCAACGCCCCAAACCGGCGCTGCAAAATAAAGCTCCCGAATCAGCCCCGGCGCCAGTTTTTGCCGCAGCTGCTCCCTCGGTGGCCATCGAAGAAGAGAGGAAAAAACCTGAATTGATCATTGAGCTCGTACCAGAACGGGGGGATTCCGCTGAAAGCGAAAATCAAGTCCCGCCAGCACCTGTAAGCGCTGCCACAAGCCGCCCCCCTTCGCCAAAGCGTTCAACATCCCCCCAAAGCCCCGCCAGCAGCGGATGGAACATTGTCTCCCCAGCAGAAGGAGCCCCTGCTGCTACTGCAGCGCCTCCTGCAGCCACAGCGCCATCCCAAGGAGGCTGGGGATGGTTCAACCGCTTCTGGGGATCAGGAGCTCCCGCAGCAGAAGCTCCTGCAGCGCCTCAAGATCCGGTGGCTGAAGAAAACGAATCAGTGATTCGAAAACAACTCGAAGATGAACGGGGAGCGGTCCAAAAACAGTTTGATAGTGAAACTGTCCCCTCCTTCCATCTCACCGACGGTCCTTCAACACTCGCTGAACCTTCAAAGATGATTCGATGCATCAGGAACCATAAAGTGATCGACGGGTTTAAGATCGGAATGTGTCAGTCGGGAGTTGAATCGGAACCGCTCGACTCCACCCAGTTTGCCGAAGCGTTCGAGCTCAAAACAGAAAGCGGAACGCATGACGTATTTGTCGCTGGCAATATAGAGGCGCTCAAGGGTTCAAAAGCGGCTATCTACCTCAAAAATCACTTTGTACCCACCCTCTCACGGCTGCTTCACCAGCATAACCTCGACGAGTTATCGGTTAAAGGAACGAGAAATGCCCTTCATTTGGTGTTTTCCGAACTGAGAAAACTCTATCGATCCGATTTTGGAGATACTCCCCACATGAACGACCAAGCATTTGGAACGATCGCACTCGTTTTGGATGGGGCCATTTGGACTGCAAACCTAGGCAAAGGGGGGGCCATTTTGGTGAATGTCAATCCAAAAGATCGGCAAAGCGAGCAGTTCATTCAGCAGCTTGCCCTTCACAATAGCCCAGAGGCCGAGTGCTTTGGAGCTCTCAGCGATTGCACACCTCGGATATTTACAACGCCGATTGGAAAATCGCGGCATCTCATATTTGCCGGTTCAGCCCTTATTGAATTTGGATCCGTCCGCGGGATAGGGAGAGAGGTGAGAAAGAATCAAGAGCAGCTCCTTGAAACCCTCGCCTATAATTTGGTTTTCACAGGACTATCAGGATCCAAGCATCAAAAAGTTTCATGCATGATTATTGAAATGCCCGATCACGTTCAAATAGGGAGCTCGACAAATGGGTCAAGACTCCACCTTGAAACGCCGAGCGAGCCGTCAGTCGATGAACTTTCCAGCGCGAAAGATCTTGCCTACTCAACGGGTCATCACCCGCAAGAGAGCGGAGAGATAGATATGGATGCAGTCTTGAAAGAAATGGAAGAGGAACTCAAGCCGCAGCCTCCAACGCCCATCTCTCCTCCGATTCAACCCGCAGCGGCTCCATCAGCCCCTAAGCCGACTCCAATAGCAGTTTACGATTCCCCTCTTTCCCCTGCATCGGAAGAGAACTCCCCTCCCTTCAGGCCGCGAGGAGATGAGTCCGCAGCTGCAAGGTTGGCCGCCCGAATGGCACGGTCTCCCGATTCAGACAAACTATCGCCTCCCGTCGTGGTTGACCTCGATCGACTCTCTGAAGGATGGCATGATGTAGAAGCGGAGCAGCCAAAACGAAGAACCCCATCTCCTGTGGTTGTGCACCCATCGCCCCCAATCTCGCCGGAAGGGAGCGACTTTGAATTGGTTCCTCCAATTACAGGGCTCTCCAATTCAAACCTACAATAGCGTGCGTAAAATCAGGGCGCCAGTAGAACCTGGCGCCCTTTTCTTTAACTGGCCTTCAAACCTTTGAATGTAGTGACAACCGCATGATGAGCGGCAAGAGCTGTTTTACTGCTCGGGTTTTTCGGATCGAATCCTTCAACTAAATACGAATCAATCAGCCGCACCTCTTTTTCGACAACAGGTAAAACCGTCCCATTTTCAAGCGTCCGCTTAAAGAATGAAATGCAGTCACGAAACTCTCCTCCAAAATAACTTGGAGCCCACTCGGAGGCCAATTGATCAGAATGAGTCGGCTCCTTCCCTCGATAGCTATGGTGCAAGTATTTTGAAAAATGGTCCCATTCTAGGTCGCTATTGAATCGGCAACTTGCAGCACAGAGGGTAGGCATCGCGATCGTTCTCTTCGCAACTCCGTCTACAATCTGGGCGATTCCGCTCATTCTTTCTTCACCCCCTCCGATCTCAGAAGTGATTTGCGTTCCGATGATCCGAGCGCAAGGGGAGCCGTTCGGTGAGGCTTTGATCTCCAAAGTTTCATACCCTAAGTTCCGCTCTCCCTCTTGTTCTTTAAATGAGGTATGGGAAAAATGGTGAATTGCGCACCGCGTGATGATCATAACACCGCTCCCCTCACTCCAGATCCCTTCTCCCATATGAGCAAAAAAGTGGGGATAATCATCTTTGAGTCTCTCGACGAGTCCCTCCACAAACGGAGCCCCGCGGACCCCTTGAAGAACAATCACATCTCCATTCACTTCCTGAATCTTTTGAACGATCCCATCGATCCGAGAACTCCAAGGAAGCAATCCCTCCTTATGATTCCCCCCGACATCCCAGTTCAGAACGGTCGCTTTCTGCCCCTTTAGGGTCGCTTCAGGCCCCCTTCCTTGAATGTGAGTAAATCCCTCTTTCTGAAAATAAAAGGCCGCCGCTCGGAAAAGTTTAGATCCCGCCCCAAGAATGACAGCTCCACCGACAAAACAAAGTCCAGTAAAAACGATACTGGCAGCCGCCCCTAAAACAATCATCGTCCGAATCCCAATCTCTTTGATCTGGCTCGAAGCATTATCGAATTTATTTGGATCCAGCGGGGCAATCAATCGGTATCCCAGCATTCCATAAGTCCAGTCAAAAATATTGCCCAGCGACGCAGATAGATTGAGACACTTTCGATCCAATTCATCTAAATACGAATCATCTAACATACTACTCCTTTTTTGAAGAAGCGGAGGATGGTGCCATAAAAAAAATTTTAATGTCGAGGGAATTTTGCACAAAGAACTAGGATACTAACCCGACCTTCAAACAGGGGGCAACAAACGGGTGAGCGAGGATCGATTTTTCAAAGCCGCAGCCAGCCGTTTGTCACATTTTTGAAGGCCGGGTTAGTAATAATTCGGCGGTGAGCCGAATGATCTTTCCAGACTCCCTCAGCCAGGCAAAAGAGAGGAGAGGGAAGAGGTAGAAAAGGGTTGCATCGACCCACTTTTTGTCGGATCCATAAAGGAGGGAGGCAGCAAAAGAAACCCCTCCAGCGTAAAGGTGTACATTCACGAGAAGAGCTCCCGACATCTCGATCACCCCTCCTGCCAACGCCTGAATTCGGAGCGCGATAGGAGGAGTTAGATCTTGAGCGAGACAATCAATCGTTGGACGAGGACAAGCGATGAAGCCAGAGGGAGGAATCATCCTTAGAATCCAATCGCTGCAGAAACGGCTTTCCAGTCAACAGTCCCCACAATCAGGCCGAATGCGCAAAGCTGACAAGCGCGCCAGTTGACCTGCTCTTGGTAGAGTTTTTGTCCCCAAAGATTGGTGAAAACGATGCCGACTACTGAAAAAATCGGGAAAATCACAGCGTTTTCAAGGGGGGTTGCTACTTCGGTCGCCCAGATGATGAAAAAGGTGCAAAAGAGGTTGAAAAGACCTCCTGCAATCCCGTAGCCCACTTCCCCCGCTCGAAGAGGAGCTCTTTCCGAGCGAAAGTAGATGATCGATTGGATGAGTCCAGAAGCGATAAACATAAATGGGGTGAACCATTCGCTTTTGATTTGTTCCATGTTGAAAAAAGAGACGATCTCTTCGGGATGAGGAAGCCTCATGATCATCGCTTTCCATTGGTAAAGACTCAAGAGAAGGACGTGGAAGGTGAACATGATCGAGGCGAATAGGAGCCATTTTTTCATCTCTTTCATCCCCTGTAAATCGCGGGCTGCCCAAAAAAGCCCCCCGATCACGAGAAGAGAGCCCGCTGCATGCCATCCGGTGTAGAGAAAGCCGAAAGAAGAGCCAAAAGCAAGCGCCATCAAAAGGCCCGGCATGACGGTTGCTGAATTGAGGATCGCAAAAGTGAGTCCCGCAGGCCCCTTTTCGACAGCTCTCCCGATCGAAAAAAGCATGACAGAGAGAATCAGTCCCGCTCCGATTCCGAGGAGGGCGGAAGAGAGGGGAATCGACCATTCCCCCTTCCGAAGAGGCCCCATAACCAGGGCAAAAAAGAGGGAAGCAACCATTTGAAAAACAAAATAGCCCTTGGCCCCGCCTCCCAAATCGACACTTTTTCGAATCGTCAAGTTTGTGAGCGGTATGAACAACCCAGCGATCAAAGCGAGTAAAATTCCCATAGAGCCATCCTCTTTCCGCCAAATATATCAGATAGTCAAATTATTCGCTCAGTCCGTATAATCAGGTTCCATCGAAAAGATAGGTCGTAGGTATGCGTTTTTGCTGGATGATGTTCTTGTTGGGGGCTCTTTGTGCTGAAGAGAGCAATGAAGAGGCCCTTTTCGTTCGAAGGATCGCCGATTTTTGGGAGGAAGGGGAGTATCAAATCGCCAAAAGCCAAATTGAACAATTTATTACTCAATTCCCCGAAAGCGCCTACTCAGACCCCCTTTGCGCCGCTCTCGGAGATCTTTTCATCCGAGAAAAAAACTTTTTGAACGCCTATAACCACTACGCCAAAATTCAATCGCCCGAATTCACAAACCGAGTCTTTCTCAATCGGATGCAGTGCCTTTACGAAATGCAATGGTATGCGACTCTCGCCGACGAATGCGAAGCCTATCTTCAAAACGAGGCGCATCTTCACGTCACCTACTTTTTAGCGATGGCTCTCTACCACCAGTGCCTCAACGCGACCCATGAGCCTGAACTGCTTCAAAATTTAGCCCTTCGAGCCCGCCCCCACTTCGAAACTTTGATCCATAGCGAACTTTCCCCTGAGGTTGGACAAACCTACGCCCATCTCTCCTGCATGCTCAAAGATTATCAAAAAGCCTCCAACATCTATCTCGATTTAGCAGATAAAGAGGGAGCGAATCGAGAAGAAATGCTCTTCCAAGCCGCCCTCATCCAATCGGAAAGTGAAAAAGAAAAAGCGCTTCTAACATTCGGTCAAATTGCCGAAATCGGAGGAGAGCGGGCCAAAGAGGCTGCCTACAACCGCCTTGTTCTCAATTTCGAATTAGGGCGTTACGAAGAGCTTATCGATGAAAAAATCCTCTCTGAACTCCCTTTAGAACGAATCCCGATGGCCCGCCTTTTTCTCGGCCGAAGCCTTCTTAACCTCAGCAAACATGAAGAGGCCATCAGCCAGCTCAAACTCTTTTTTGAAGAAAACCAAGACCCAGATACCCTTCGCTCTGCCTCACTGATCCTTTTAGACGCCTCGATTCAAATGAGCGATTTAGCGACTTTTGATTTTGCCCTTCAAAAGCTGAAACAGACTCATCCGAACGATCCAGAATTGCCCAAAGCCTCCTTTTCGCGCGCTCAACTCTTGAAAAAAGAGGGGCATTTCGACCTTGCAAAACAACAGTTCGAGCAGCTTTTACTCCAATTTCCCGCCTTTTCTCAAAAAGGAGAGACTCTCTTTGAACTCGCCTATCTCGAATATAAAAATCAGGCTTGGGAAACTTGCCGGCACAAAGCTTCCTCCTTTCTTTCGGAGTTTTCCGACCATCCGCTCGCTCCGTTTGCATGGCGCTACCTTCTCGCAGCCTCCATGGAATTGGCGAATCGGGAACCCCTTTTCCGATCTCAACTGATACAAGACCTCAAAACCTACCTGGAGAATCGCTGCCCCGCTGAAGAAAGAGAGGAATGGGAACTTCTCCTCGCTAAAACCCACTATGAATTGGGCAGCTTCAAAGAGGCTGAGCCCATTTTGGAACGGCTCAACAGCCCGAATGCGCTCCTGCTTCGCTCCCTTCTCTGCCGCGACGCTCACCACGACCTCGATTCCTTCATTGCCCACGCGGAAAAAGCCCTTGAATCGGGAGCCGATTTCCTCGATTCGGCCCAAATTCAGACAGCTCTCTTCAGCGCCTGCATCGAACTCTCTCGGTATGATCAAGGGGCAGAACACCTCTATCAAGCATTCCTCGCCAACGGCGAGATCAAAAAAGAAAATCTCCTTTGGCTCGCCGAACACTCTTTTGCCCGGCTCGAAGAAAGACCAGTCGATATTGCATTAGGAGAAAAAACGGCCCAAATCCTCACCCGATGTAAAGCCGCTTTACAAGACTCTGAAGAGACAGTCTGTCGATTGGCACAAGTCTACCTTTGGCTCGGCCGCATTGATGAGACAATCGCCCTTCTTCAAAATGAATCGTTCGTAAGCGCTAAAAAAGATCTCCTCTTCGGCGAAGCGCTGAGCAAAAAAGGAAATCACTCCGATGCGAGGAGCCTTTTTGAACAGATCCTCTCAGAG
>CAZIML010000019.1:0-509 GCA_964540255.1 uncultured bacterium | reverse complement strand
CTGAGAGATCCAGTTGCTGCCTCTGCATCGCTCCAACTGGCCCGGCTCAAACTCCAAGAAAAAGATCCCGATTTTGTGGCCATTGCAACCGAGCTAAAAAATCTCACTCTCCAGAAAAACTTGATCGGGGAGCCCACCTATCTTGAAGCCGCACTGGATTACATCGAATTGCAAGGGCAGAATGAGCCTGTCAAAAAAAGAGCCCTCTTAGAGAAAACAAAAAGAGACTTTCTCGAGCGAACCGATCTTCTATCCAACGATTACCACGAAGCGAGACTGAAGTACCCTCAAAAAAATAAAGTGTTTGAAGGATACATGAAACTGATCGATGCCGAAATATGGGTCAGCGAAGGGAAGATCGAAGAGGCGAAAAGGACTTTGGAGCTGTTGATCGATGAACCCTGCGAACCCTCTTTACTCGAGCGTTCCCGCATGTTATTACTAAAGTACAGATGAGCCCAAAACGAAAATACAATAAAGTTCTCGCCTCGTGTTTCATCATCTCGCTC
>CAZIML010000018.1:0-16717 GCA_964540255.1 uncultured bacterium | reverse complement strand
ACTTTTTGATCGAAGTAGATGTATCGGGTCGATTTTTCGAGTGGAGATCCCCCAATCCGGCAATCTTCGATCGCTTTGGCGGCGAGCATCGAAACATTTTCAAGGGCGAGATGGGCGCCTCCCAGCTCTCCAATCGAATCGTCCCCATAGCCGTCGAGGATCCGGTCGTAGAAGTTTTGCGCTTTTTGGATCGCCGCTATCTGGCTCCCTTGATCGGCCTCGTTTTGCTTCCCGACAATCGCGGCAAAGGCTGTGTCGTCGTTGAGAATGAATTCCTTTAAAAGGAGAGTCCGAAGTCCTAACGTGGAGCGGGAATAACGGGAAAAAAGGGCCCCTTTAATCACTTCAGGCAAGTTGCGAAGGACAAATACATCGCTTGTAGTGCTTGTGACAAAGTGTTCCAAGATTTTGATTTGCTCTTCACTGAATTCTGATTGCGCCATTTGTTTCTCCCTAGAAAGATCTCAAACAGTCAGGTTGCCATATTTTCACTGGGAGATCAAGAGACAATTGACAAAGAACCTCGTTGAACCATAGTCTAAATCAATAAAAAAGGATCTTACTCTATGTCAATCGACTCGAAAATGTTGAACCTCCCCATTCGCTTAAGACGAAACCGAAAATCTGAAGCCATTCGGAAAATGGTTCAAGAGACTCATCTAGCTCCCCAAGATCTAGTAGCCCCTCTATTCGTCATCGATGGAGAAAAAAAACGAGTTGAAATTGAAAGCATGCCAGGAGTCGAGCGGTTCTCGATTGACTTAGCTGTTAAAGAGGCAAAAGAACTCCACGAAAGAGGGATTCAGTCGGTCGCCCTTTTTCCAGTCATCGATCCAAGGCTAAAATCAGATCAGGGAGAGGAGGCTTGGAACCCAGATGGCCTTCTAGCTAGAGCCATTCGGGAAATGAAATTTGCGATTCCCTCCCTCTGCGTTATGGCAGATGTAGCTCTCGATCCATTTACGTCGCATGGCCACGACGGATTGGCTGATGAAAATGGGAGAATTTTAAATGATGAAACAATCGAATGTCTGATCGAAATGTCTCTCATGCAGGCAAGAGCCGGGGTCGATTTTGTAGCCCCGAGCGACATGATGGATGGACGGGTCGGAGCGATCCGAGAAGCTCTTGATGAAGAGGGGTTTGATCAGGTAGGAATCCTTTCCTATAGCGCAAAGTATGCCTCTGCTTTGTATGGGCCCTTCCGCGACGCACTGAAGGTTAAGCTAGGCTTTGGGGATAAAAAAACCTATCAAATGGACCCAGCCAATTGGAAGGAGGCTCTCTTCGAGGCCGCTTTAGATGAAGAAGAGGGAGCCGATATCCTCATGGTCAAGCCTGCTACTTTTTATTTGGATGTGATCGCAAGGCTGAGGGAACAGACTAAACGGCCTGTCGCCGCCTACCATGTGAGCGGTGAGTACGCGATGGTAATGGCTGCACACAAAGCCGGATGGCTCAACGGGCCGAAAGTGATGTACGAAGCTCTTTTAAGTATCAAAAGGGCCGGCGCCGATCTGATCTTCACCTATGCCGCCAAGCAAATCCTTGACCAAATGTAAAGCCGCTTTACATTTAGATGACCTTTCCATTTAACGGGAGAGGTGCTATAATTTCGGCTCAAAAACTTGAAATTAGGGAATATAAAATGACGCTTTCTGCAATTAATATGACTTCTCCAGCAAACGTTGTAGCCTTTACTGGATCAACTCGTTGTGTCAACAGCTTTGATCCAAATGTTTGGACGCTGGAACATGTGGGTTGGGCCGTCGTCTACTCTACGCCTTTGATCAAATACACAACGAACGTGGCTGTTGGAGTCATAGGAAAAGTCATTCAGAAAATGGAAGAAAAATTTGAAGCGAAAGGAGTAGCTCAGAAATGCCGGGCCCTCCTAAAACAGGGGATTACCAAATCTTGCCACTATCTAATGAAAACGGATTGCAAAAAAATTCAAGGGGCTGCCATCGGTGCGTTGAAAAATTTCCAACAAAAATGTTCATCTACTGTTGCAAATGCCGCCAATAAGACTCAAGAGACAGTTCAACATTTGCTGCAAAGTTCGTGCGATCGATTTACGATCCACTACCCTAGCCTCAGTGTAGATTCGAGGGTGAGCGACCTCCTAAAAAGAGAAGGATCGATCGATGGAGATCCTTTGCCTCAAAATTAAATTTCGTCATTGCCGTCAAAATAAAATATTTTATATGCTTTATGCCCACAAAAGGATTTTGTATGAATGAATCTGAGAAAGAGGGTGTGGCGAATGCGATCATCGGGGCGGCGATCGAGGTTCATCGATTGCTGGGCGGGCCGGGTCTCATTGAGAGTGTTTATGAATCGGCCCTTTGCCACGAACTCTCTTTGCGCGGTTTGCAAAACCAAAGGCAAATGCCAATCCCTGTCGTCTACAAAGGAATCCCCGTTAGAGAGCCGCTGTTTCTCGATATCTTAGTTGAAAAACAAGTGATCGTTGAAGTGAAAGCTCTTGGAAAAGAAAATCCCTATTACCGTGCACAAGTCGCCACCTATCTACGCTTAACGGGCCTAAAGCTCGGCCTCCTCATCGATTTTGGCAAAGGGTTGCTAAATGAGGGAATTTTCCAAATCATCAACGATTTATGATGATGTAAAGCCGCTTTACATCAGTAGTTGTAGCGCTCCCAGAAGAGAGTGGGGTATAGCTGCTTTCCAGTTGCAGAGATAGCGCCGCAGTCGCGGAGCCATGCGGCCATCGAATACCCTATCCGGGTTCGGCTCGATTTATTCATAAAAAGATCCAGAGGCATTGTGATCGAAAACCCTTTATCATAATAGCGGCTCCCGTTCACCCGATCGTTGGCATTCGTCAGAGTATACCAAAGGCCTACTCTAAGCCCGCTCGAAAATGTGCGTCCCCCTTCTACCCGAATCCCTTTGTCGCGAGCGAGAAATTGCCCTGCACTCACTTTGAAATCGAGATGAAAGGGACGGTATTGGTAGTAAAAATCGGCGAAATATTGAAGGCCTATATAGGGAAGATAGATGGGTCCTTGGGATGTGAGTTTCCGGATTTTTCTTTGAAATCCAACCCCATAGTACCCCCGTTTCATCAGGGTCGCCGCCGAAAACCCAAAGGCCCAGTTCGCTTCAACAGGGTAGTAGAGGGCCTCGAGAGCAGCGCCCGCGTAAGCGGTCTCAAAGTAACCGAGAGCGATGCGAGAAAACCAACCCTCCCCCATATTCCAGCTCTTTTGAATGTAGGCTTGATCGAGGTGAAACGAGTTGGATTGATTGTAGAGAATCGAGTCGGTCCGCACATTGATAATTCGAGAGGGGTTGAGAAGATCGGTGCTTTGGATATCAAAGGCGCTCGATTTGATCGTGTAGGTTCCCGAAATGTTATAATAGATCTGATCAAAGAGATATCCTTCGGGGTTGAGGACGAGGCCCACCTCATATTTGAATTTTCCACGGCTGCTTCCCAAAAATGAGCGGAACCAGGGACGGAAAGTGAGGATCCAAATCGCTTTTCGCCTTTGGTATAAAAGAGCCGCATCATATTTGCTGGGTGTGGCAGAGGCTTCTTTGGCAGGAGCGACCACCCGAAACTCATTTTCCCCTAATTTGCCTTCCGAGTACCGCTTCAGGTCTTCGAATCGGAACCGATATTCATGGATGGGGACGCCGTCGGCTTCGGTGACTGCTATGACGGAGGAAACGTTAGAAGGGGAAAGAGCTCCCAATACATACTCGATGCGGCTCCTCACATCGCTCTCCTCCCGATACCGAACGTTGACGATCTTCATCCAAAGAGTGTCTTTGCCGCAGGGACCGGGGATCAGATAAAGATTATATAGGTCAAACCCTTGCTCTTGAAGGGCATAGGCAAGATCAGAGGCGAGCTCCTGGCGGCTGCGGATCAGACCGAGCGGCTCCCGGTCGATCGGGGCCGAATAGGGAGCAGGATCTTTCACCTTGGGGACGAGCCCCTTCGAGTCGCCCAAATTGTAGGTGAGGGCGGCGCTCGCCGCCCAATCATCCCCCCTAAGAGTACTGGCTGAAAGACGAATGAGATCCCAAAAAGTCCACTGAACCCCCGCGTTGATCCGATACTTCACCGTCCGCCCGCTGTCATGCTCAAATTGGTGGTGCCGATAGTCGTTCGCATCATATTCAGCTGCCAAGGTGAGGTTTCTGATAAACCAATCGGATTTGCGGAACGGGGTCCAAGCAAGAGCGCCAAAAAAACCTCGGATGCGCCCTTTTCCCCAACCAAATGTAGCTTCCAAATTGGCAGACTCAAATTCTTGAGTGGCGGCAGCGTAAAAAGAATAAAAGCGGCAAGTTCCCATGAAGTCATTAAACCCGATGGCAAAGTTGGGAAGAAGGGAGAGGCCATCTTGCTTCCGGAGAAGAATCAGTTTCAAGTTGGCGGCCCTCTCTGCATAATCGCCAAACCCCAGCGATCCCATCGTCGAATCGAGCTGCCCATTGTAAATCCAGTAGTTGCCCGTCGTCTCAATATGATCAAAAAATTGAAACCCTAAGCTCCAGATGTGATAAGGGGCCACATAGGCAAACCCAAACCCAAATGTCCCCGCATCATAAGTGCGGGCCGATGGCATGGTAAAATAGCCCCCTTGCAATTGATAGTTGATCATGAGGGGAAGCCGATCATTGATCTGTTTGTCAATGATCTGAACCGTTTCCAAATCTCTAAACAGTTGAGAACAGGGAGAATCATCCAAACAGATCGTCTCTTGGCCAGCCAAAGGAGCGCTGCAGATCAGGGTGCATAAAAGATTTTTGAACTTGCTATGGGCCACAGAAAAGTCCGCTGAATCTTGCTAGGGTAGAGCTCTAAAGAGTTTTCTTGCAAGCAAACTTTTGACCTGTTCTTAGATTCTGAACTCTTGAATTGAAGATTATTTCCCCTCTTTCTATACTCGCTCCCAGAACTTTTAATGATTTTGGGAAACTGTAGATGGCATATTTAAAAGATTTTCGCGAGCGATTACAAAACAACGACTACCCAGGATTCTTAAAAATCTGGGAAGAATACTGCTACGGGGATCAACCCGATGGAGAAGAGATCATCGCGGTTCTAGAGAGCGTGAAAAGCTCCGAATTGGCCAAGTCTTTTGGAATCCATGTGGAGAGAATCCTCCCTCTCTGGAGAGAACTCAAAGACCCAACCCTTGCCCATGGCGCCCTGAGATTGATCTTCGACTTACAGACGACCAATAGCGAGGAGCTCGCCGATCTCGCCACCGAATATTTGAAGAATCAGCATGCAAACGACCCGTTGCTGATGGAGAAGTTTCGGCTTATCGGCCTCAGAAACCGAGAGAGATTTCAGTCAGCGATTCGCAATTTCGAACTCCTTACCCACATGAAAAAAGGAAACTACGTTTTCCATACAGGGGGATGGGGAACCGGCGAGATCATCGATGTTTCTTTAGTGAGAGAAGAGGTGACCCTTGAGTTTGAATATGTGATCGGTCCTCAGCACCTTTCTTTTGAAAAGGCGTTCAAAACTCTGATCTCCTTGAAACCCGATCACTTCTATTCCCGTAGATTCGGCAACCCAGACGCCCTTGAAAAAGAGGCGAGAGAGAACCCCAATGAAGTGATCCGCCTTTTATTGAGAGATTTAGGTCCTAAAACCGCTGCCGAGATCAAAGAGGAATTGGCCGACCTGGTGATCCCATCGGAAGATTGGAACCGCTGGTGGCAAACAGCCCGCTCAAAATTGAAAAAAGACACAAAGATCGATTGCCCGAAAGAATTGAAAGATCCGTTCACCCTCCTCACTGAAGAAGTTCCCCACGAGGTGGCTTTGCACAAGGCGCTAGAGGCAAAACCGGGTGTCAATGCGACGATCCAAATGGTCTATTCGTTTCTCCGCGACTTTCCTGAAACCTTGAAGAATGGAGAATTCAAAGCCTCCCTTGCGGTGAGATTCAATGAAGTTTTGGCGACTGAACATTTGAATGAAAGTCAAAAGTTGCAGGCTCTTTTCTTCTTGGAAGATTTAGGTGTTTCCAAAATCAACGAACAGATTCATTCCCTTATCGCCGAATTAAAAACAGCCCCCGAAATCGTCCGAAGCATTGAGGTGATGGGATTTCAAAAAAGAGCCTTGCAGCAGATCAAAAAGGTGCGGAAGGATTGGCAGGAAGTCTATCTCGATCTTCTTTTTTCAGTCGATCAAAACCTCCTCAGAGACTTCATCTTGGGAGAGCTCGACGCCCCAGCAACGAAAGAAGCTCTGAAACAAAAGCTCACCTCTCTTTTGATCCACCCACTCTCTTTCCCAGATGTCTTTATTTGGTACTTCCAAAAGATCATCGATAAAAAATCGAAGCTCCCTTTCTCCGATGCGAGTGGAAAGAACCGGTTCTTTGAAGGGCTTCTGATTCTCTTAGATTTCCTGGAGAAGAAGCCGCAGCATCGAGACATGGCGAAAAAAATCATCTCGCTCATCACGGCCGATCGCTATAAGATCGTCCGAGATATCATGCAAGAATCGAGCCTCGATGAAGTCAAAGAGTATCTTCTTTTAGCGACGAAGTGTAACTCACTGACCGATCACGATATCAAAATTCTCCACTCCCTGGGCGAAGTGGTCCACCCCTCCCTTTCCCGTTTGAGAAAAGATAAAGACAAAGGAAATGGAGAGGAAAATATTCTTTGGACTACCCAAGAAGGGTACCAAAAGACGCAGCTCCGGATCCAACAGATTGCAACTGTCGAGACTGTGAACAACGCGAAGGAAATCGAGACTGCCCGCTCCCATGGAGACTTGAGAGAAAACGCTGAGTTCAAAGCGGCTCTTGAAAGAAGAGATCGACTCCAAACGGAGATGAAGTTCCTCTCTGATCAGATTGGTAAAGCGAGGATCTTGACACCTCAAGATGTTCTTGTCGACGAAGTAGGGATTGGAACGGTGGTCCATTGCCGCGACTCTAAAGGAGAGCATATGCGCTACACTCTCTTAGGGCCTTGGGATGCCGATCCTGAAAAACATATCCTCTCATTCCAGTCAAAACTGGCTCAATCCATGAAGGGAAAATCGATCGGAGAAAAGTTTGAGTTCCAAGGGGAGACCTTTATGGTGACCGACATCGATAATTACTTTGATCAGAATAAATAGATAAACTATCTTGGAGGATCTGGGGTTTGGACTAAATTTGGCCCAAACTCCAGAGGATGAAGGAAAATTCTTATGTCACCCTCCCGCAACGATCCGATCCAACGAGTTGACTTAGTCATCGCGAGCACGAACATCCATAAGGTTCGTGAATTTAAAACGATGCTCAAAGGCTACCCTCGGTTCGACCTTTTGAGCTTAAACGACTTTCCCGACTATGTTCCCCCTGAGGAAACGGGGAGCACATTTGAGGAAAATGCCACTCTCAAGGCTGTTCATGCCGCACAAACTCTAAACCGGTGGGTGATCGCTGATGATTCTGGACTCGTTGTCCCTGCCCTCAACGGTTCTCCGGGGATCTATTCAGCTCGCTACGCAGGCAACGATGCCACTGATTTGGAAAACCGGAAAAAGCTGCTCGAGGAAATGCAGCATCTCATGGATGAAGACCGGCAAGCCTTTTTCGAATGTGCAATTGCTCTGGCGGCGCCGAGCGGCCTGAAAAAGTGTGTAAAAGGAACTTGCGAAGGGACTCTTTTGCCGAAAGATCGGGGCGGAGGAGGCTTTGGGTATGATTCTCTCTTCGTCAAACATGGGTATAGTAAAACGTTTGCTGAAATCGGCGAATCGGTGAAACATCGGATCTCCCACCGGCGCAAAGCCCTCGATAAGTTAGTTCTCTCCCTCGAGTCTCTGATGGATCTCTAATGTACTATCTGATCGATGGGTACAATTTGATCTTCAGCCTCATTGAGTCCAAAGAAAGTCTCCAAACGTTGAGACACAAGGTGGTTCTGGCTCTTCAAAAAAAGTTCGCCAAAAGAAAAATTTCGGGGATGCTTGTTTTTGACGGCGCCCACAGACGGGATGAAGAGAGCGGTCTTTCATATCCAAGCCCCCTGATCGTCGCCTACGCCCCAAAGGGGCAAAGCGCCGACGCCTATATCGTAGAGAAAATTCAAGTCGCAAAGAACCCCAAGCTCATCACCGTTGTCACAAATGACAA
Source organism: uncultured bacterium (assembly GCA_964540255.1). Lineage (GTDB taxonomy): Bacteria > Chlamydiota > Chlamydiia > Chlamydiales > SM23-39 > REEB52. The sequence goes on along the minus strand of CAZIML010000018.1, from coordinate 8,576 downwards.
GGGTTTGGCCCGCCATGCCAAATCAGCAGGAGCCAAAGTGGAAGAAAATGAGCCGTTCATCAATTGGCTTAAGAAGAAGAAAAAAGGGGGGAAAGAGGTGGAACCGAAAGAAACGAAGCAAAACATCGACCGCCTTCTTAAAATCTTCGAAGAGCGCTTTGAAAGAGGGGAAGAAGACTAGTTCTCGCTTTCTGCGAACGCAACTTCTTGGCTGAGTTCGGTCGACTCCCAGGAGAAGTTTTCGAGATGGCGGAACACCTCGGAGGTAGAGGCCGATCGATTGAGAGCCACTCTCAGTTCTTTCACCCCTTGTAGCCTCTTCAAATACCAACATCCAACCCGCCTCATGTCGAGAAGCGATTGCCGCTCCGGTTGATACTGAATGATATAATCAAAATGCTCCAAAAGAGCCGCTTTGAGATCCTCAACGGATCGCTTCGGCACTGGTTTCCCATCGAGAGCCAGAAGAATATCCTCAGCAATCCAAGGCTGCCCCATCGTCCCTCGAGCGACCAAAATGGCATCGCATCCGGTGTAGGAGAACATCTGAAGGGCGCTTTCGGCATCAAAAATGTCCCCGTTACCAATCACAAGAATCTCCCGGGCCGCCTCTTTGCACTGTTTTATATAGTCTCGATTGGCTTTCCCCTTGTATCCTTGCTCGCGGGTCCGCCCATGGACTGTGATCGCTTTGGCCCCAGCTCGTTCAGCGATCCGGGTAATCTCAGCCGCATTGATATGCCGCTCATCCCAGCCAGCCCTAATTTTCACCGTGACAGGCACTTTGACGGCGGCGATGACCGACGAGAGAACTTCCCCGATGAGATCGGGAGTCTTCAACATCCCCGAGCCGCTTCCATCTTTTGTCACCTTATCGACAGGACATCCGCAGTTAAAATCGATCACATCAAATCCGAGATCTTCAACGATCCGGGCGGCGGCGGCTGCAATCTGCGGCTTGCTCCCGCACAGCTGAGCGCCAATCGGATGCATGCCCGCCTGATAGTCGAGGAGGCGGTAGGTATTTGAATCGTGGCGGACGAGAGCATCGATCTTCACCATTTCGCAGTAGACGATTCCAGGACGGTACTTGCATGACATCCTTCGAAAAGGGAGATCGGAACAACCTGCCAAAGGGGCATAAAGAACTTTGTTTGGAAGAATTGCACTCCCAATTTGAAAAGGAGATCTCATGTGACAAGACCCACGAGAATCGTTTCGGCAATTCTTAAAACGAAAAATGCGAGGATTGGACTGATGTCAAGAACGCCCCCGAGGGGAGGAATGATCCTTCGAAATACGTTGAGGTAAGGGTCGGTGTAAAATGCGACAAATCGAAGGAGCTTGTGTCCCTGCCATTGAGGAAACCAAGAACTTGCGATCCGGACGAAGAGGAGGACAGTATAGGCGATAAAAAAAATATGTATAATATAGGGTAGACTCATGGGAACCCATTTTAAGGATATTTCCTATTTTCGTCATTCTCTGTTAACATTGGAGGCTTATGGAAATTCTCGGCATTCATATTGATCCTCCCTTCGTCAGAACAGCCCTCATTAGAAAGGGAAGACAAGGGATTGAAGTTTCTAAACTAGAAGACTTTTCTCACGATTCCCACGAACCAGGCCCGCTCAATGTAAAGCCGCTTTACACAGAAAAATTTAAAGGAAGGATCGTGAGCGGCCTCTCATCAAAACATTTTTTGATCCGCTCCACGTCGGTTAAAGTGGGGAAAAGTCGATATGCTGAAGAGGCGATCGCTTTTCAGTCAGAGGCCACGAGTCACTTTAAAACAGAGCAGATGTTGACAGTTCCACTCCTTCAGAGAAAGGACAAGGGAGTCACCGACGCTCTTCTTTTTCTTGTCGAAAGAGAGGGGCTCAAGCAACACTTGATCGATTTTCAGAAAATTCAAGTCGATCCAGATGCAATCACAGCAATCCCTCTGGCTCTCTGCCATTTCGCAAAATGGAAATTTCCCGAACTTAAAGAGGCGATTCTTGTTGATTTTGGATCGAAAGAGATCAACTGCGCCCTCGTGGAAAATGGAGAGTTGAAAAAAGCTCACCACATCTCGGAGGGAATTGATGAGTGGCTGGCCGCTTTTTTAGAGGACCGAAAAAAAATTCTTCTGAAAAAAGAGGTCGATGGGGCTGCAAAACAGTTCGATCTATTAACGCTCAAGCAGCCCTTCAATCCTCATTTGAGCCAGAAACTCAACGAAGTAAGACAAGAACTTGCGAAAACCTTCTATTCATTTGCAAGAGAATCGAAAAAAGAGGTGATTGTCACTGGAAGAACCGATGCATTCATCCATTTGAAAGAATTTCTCTTAGAAGATTTTGGAAAGTACCCACTAAGCCCTGAGGAAGAAAAATTTGCAATTTCGATCGGACTTGCCCTTGAGCAAGCATCGAAAAATCCCCTCCAATTGCGAAGGGAAGAATTCTTTCCGCAAAAAAACTGGAATCGGATGGGATTTTATGCCCTCTCCCTCCTCACCTTCTCCATCATTTTAAGCGGTCTTTTGTTTGGGCTGGGGATTCATTCGAGCAAGGTGCGCAAAACCGAAATGCTCCAATCGTTCCGAATTTCAACAGATGGAAATATCGAGGAGAAAATCGACGAATGGATTTCTGGGATTGAAAAAACAAACAAAGAGTACCCTTATATTGTTTTAGCTCCCAAGGTTGCTGAAGTGCTGAGCTGGGTTTCGACCCATCCCCTCTTGGAGGAGTTAAAAGGAGAGGGGGATCCGATCGATATCCGGGAAATTGGCTACCAGTTAGTCTCCTCTCCCCGAGCCGGTTCTACCAAAGAGCCATACCTAGCCAAAGTAGAGATTGAATTTCGATTTCAAAACGCGATGAATGCTCGCAGATTCCATGAAGCGCTCCGAGAAGGAGATGCTCTTGTGAACCCCCATTTAGAGATTTCATGGGATGCGCTGAACGAGGGATACCGCGCCACCTTTTTCTTGAACAATAGGAGCCGAGATGTTCCTTGATGCTTGCGGCCGATTTTTTTTCTCGAAGATGCGCCCCTCTTTTTTCTTTGCGCTTCTGGCCCTTCCCGTTGTCGCCGCAACCATTTATCTCTCAGCTGAGTTGACCTTTCTCCATGATTTAGAGGAGCGGTTTGTTAAAGCGGCCCGAAAAGAAAAAGGGGCCACCGAAAGAAGAGGGAAAAAGGAGCGCTTTCTTGCAAGACATACCGACCCCGATCCCTACTTTATCGACCGGCGCATTGAATCCTTTCCTTTGTTGGAAAAAGAGCTGATCAAACTGAATACCCTTCTCAATCATCCCGCTTTCCCCGAATGCCGCTCGATCAAAGATCGATTTGAATTCTTAAAAGAAAACCGCCTCTCTTTTACTGAGGAGAACATTCAAAGTTCTGGAAAAATCAAAGAGGTAGAAGAAAAGCTGAGGCGCCCTGTCCAGATGGACGAAACCGATCTGCAAAAAATCCTAACTCTCATCGAAGATCTCCCCTCAGAACCCTCAGATCGGGAAACACCGGTTCCTCAGCTTGTGATCAAAGAGTTTCGATTGAAAAAAATCGAGACTCAACTCGAAACGGAACTATTCGAAGTGCAAATGGACCTCATCAAACGGGAATTTACAAAATCATGAAACGGTTCCTTTTTCTCGCAGGAATTGCTTTGGCTTGCTGCCAGCATGCACCCACTCCTGAAAATCTTTCGCTGATTCAAATTCAAGATCGGAACGGACTCACTGAGACGATCAGCAACCCCGATCGGCTGAATCAATATCTGACAGTTGATTTTCTCACTTCGCAGCCCTATAAAAAAGTGCTCCGTGTTTATAAAGGGGATGGAAAAAATCATTCCAAAGTAACGACCTACTACCCAAATGGCCTTCTCTGCCAATATTTAGAAGCCGAGGAGATGAGAGCTCACGGCGCCTACAAAGAGTGGTATTCTAACGGCCAGATCAAAATAGAGGCATTTGTGATCGGGGGGAGTGCCGACGTGACTCCTGAGGCGCAAGAAACTTGGCTTTTTGATGGAGAGAGTAAGGTTTATGACGAACAGGGGAACCTGATCGCCCAAATTCCCTATAGAAAAGGGGCCCTTGAAGGGGTGAGTACCTACTACTACCCATCGGGTCAAATCAAGACTGAGATCCCCTTTCAAAAAAATGAGATTGAAGGAGATCTCGTTGAGTTTCTAGAGAATGGAACTCTCAAAGCAAAACACCACTACATCAAAGGAGTCAGGGGGGAAGAATCGCTCTCATTTTTTGAAAATGGGACGTTGGCCTCCGTCGAAGATTTTTCAGAAGGGTTATTGAGAACGGGGATCTATTACAATCGACAAGGAGAAAAGATTTCAGAAATCCAGAATGGGGGAGGCTATCAAGCTCTCTATGAAGGGAAGGAACTCGCTTTGATCGAGTTTCGAGTGGGTCAGCCCGATGGACTTGTTCGAAAATACGCCTCGAATGGGGAAATCATAAAGTCCTATTATATCAAAAATGGGAAAAAACAGGGGGAGGAGATCGATTACTATCTCAATGCGGAACTTGAGGTGAAAAAAAATGGAGAAAAAGCGACGCCGAAACTCTCTGTCACCTGGAACGACAATATGGTTCATGGAGCCGTGAAAACCTGGTACACAAATGGGCAGCTTCAAAGTCAACGTGAGTAGTCGCGCAATCATCTTTCCGGATCGTCCCTCGCCTGGTACCCTAATGGGGGGTTGATGCTTTTGGAAGAATATGAGGAAGACCGCCTCGTCCGCGGCCAATATTATAAACTCAATAAACCTGAACCCGTATCCACCGTTTCAAACGGGAACGGCTTAGCAACTCTCTATGATGAAACAGGCGTTCTCCACAAAAAGATTCACTATTTGAAAGGAAAACCGGTCGATTCGGACAATTAGGATTTTTTCTTAAGCTGGGATGCAGGAGGAGCTTGTGGCTTTTCTTCCCCTTTTTTGGGGGCGCAATAATGGCCTCCCGAACACGCTGAGGCGTTGATATAGGCCCCTGGAGAAACCCCTGTGCAAATCGAATAGATCCCCTCTGACGGACATTGCCAAATCACGGTGTAAGGGGTAAGAGAAATGTCGGGCGTCCCCGGACGAGTGTAGGGAGAAGGGTAGAGGTTCGAGGTCCAATTCCTTTGCTGGCCTGGCTGGACGGTGAACTGCCCGAGATAGGAACCATCGGCTGCTTGTACGATCGCCGTCAATATGACGGTCGTATCATTATGGAGCAGGATCGTTCCCGTGTCAGTCCCTGCTCGAAGAATGAATGGAATGAAAAACCAAAACAAAGCCTTGAAACGCATTCATCTCTTTGGAAGAGAGGGTTCCAGATTTAAATGGGCCCATCGAAAATCAATCTGCCCGAGAGGGGATAAGACCACCTCTTCAAGCTCCTCTCTTTGCAGATAATTGAGCGCAAAATGAAAGATCGGAATGATCGGCATCTGCTCCATTAAAATCTGCTCGGCTTCTCGCAAGAGCCCTCTTCTCTCTTCTTTATTTGTACATAATGCAGAGCGATTTAAAAGATCAATGTATTTGGAGTTTTCCCACTGGGTATTGTTGGTGCTCGCATCTTTGAATTTGAAGACTTCCAAAAAGTTGACTGGATCATTAAAGTCAGCGGTCCAAGAGCCTGCGGCGAGCTGAAAATCTTTGCTCGAGACCCTTTGGTAAAAAACCTTCGGCTCGATGGCTTCAAGCTCCACTTTGATTCCTAAAGACTCCTCCCACTGCTTTTGAATCGCTTGAGCGATCGCAGCATTTCTCTCTGAGCTCATGTAGCTGATTTTGATCGGATCTAAAGTGGCCAGCGTGAGGTCAAGCTGCAGGAGAGCGTCCATCAAAAGAGATCGAGCCATTTGAAGATCCTGATCCCGAAAGTAGCCCTTTTCAGAAAGGCCCATTTCAGGAGGGACGAGGGAGAGAGCGGGAATTTGCCCTCCTTGCAAAATATGCTCCGTAATCCCCATTCGATGGGCCGAATAGGCGAGAGCTTTTCTAAAAAGGGGGCTGCTCAAAGGGTTTTTCTTGCTGTTCCATTTTTCAGCCGTATTCACCCGAAAGAAGTATGTAGCCGAGAAAGGATTGATCCGAAGTTTTTCGGATTCTTTCAATGAGCGGACAGCGTCGACAGGCATCGTCGATAGGGGGGAGCCTGCCCAGTCGAGCTTTCCTTCATCAAACATTCCAATCTCCGTGTCGCCGGGCATCATATAGAGCTCGATTCCACTTAAAAGAACTTGGTCTGCCTCCCAGTAGCGCTTATTTTTAACTACATTCAACTGATCAGAGTGTTTCCAAACCACAGGGATGAAAGGACCATTGCAAACGTAGGTCTCAGGCGAAAGAGCCCATTTCGAATTCCCATTGGAAACTTGGTGAGGAACTGGAAGAAAAGCGGCCATTGTAAGAAGTTCTAAAAAATAGGGAATGGGCTGTTCCAACTGGATCACCAAAGTCATCGGATCGGGAGTTTGAATTCCCACCTGATCCAATCCGATTTCTCCAAGCTTTGCTTTCCTTCCATTCTGAATCACATAGAGCTGATATGCGACATCAGAAGGGAACTGGGGATCGAGGATCGTTTTCCAACTTTCGGCAAAATCAAATGAAGTGACCGGATCTCCATTCGACCAAAATGATTCGCGCAAATGGAAGATATATTGAGCGCTATCATCTAAAACCTCGACTCGATCAGCGAGAGCCAATTCGACCTCTCCTGTCTTCGACAGACGAGTCAATCCCTCGAAAAACATGTGCATCAAAGTAGTCGAAGTCAAATCTCTTGCTCTGCGTGGATCCAGAGTTTGAGGATCGCTGTCAATGTTGATTCTAACGACCTGTCCTCTTGGAGAATGATTCGAATTTTGACACGCAGCGAATAAGAGAATGAATAGAAGAAGAAATCGGACCATGACGTAACCCCAAGATTGGTGAGTGGCAAGCGTAGCATGAGAGAGGAAATTGTAGAAAGTAATCTGTTAAGTTTTTGGATTTCATGACTTTAAAAAAGAGGTTGTGCACTAACTGCAAACTCCCTATGAAGAGAAGAAAGAGGGAGTTCTCAATGCTGCAAGAAAATCCATTCTTCTCTCAACCCATCATCTTTTTCGGATCCCACGATGAGAGCGACGAAAGTGAAGAAGCTGAGTTTGTCGAAAACTGGCAAATCTCAATCCAGACAGAAAGAAGCTCGCTCCATCAACTTTCGATCGGCCTATTTTTTCATTGGTTCACACCGATCCAATAGTTTGCTGATTGTCTATGAAAATCGGACGCAGAAGTTTGTTCAGAAAAAAATTGCGTACGTATTTTCCTTGATTTAATTTTCTTTTTAAGTTTAACATCCCAAATGTAACTTGAATCGCCTGTAGCTGTGTTGCACTATCGCTGCTTCGATTCAGTAGATACAGATGGCAACGCTACAGAGACTTCTTAGCGAAAGCTAAACAAAACAAACTATTCGTCCAAAATGGAGAGCAAAAAATGCTGAATTTACTGAAAAAAACAACGCCATGGATGGTAGCATCGCTTCTCGTTGCTACATCTGTAAGCGCTCAAGACAATGGCTCATGCCAAAAGCCTTGCGCACCTAAGTGTGAACCAAAAGCATGCCCGCCAAAGCCATGCACACCACCATGCCCACAACCATGCCCCCCAACCCAAGTGTGCCCAGGACAAGATCCTTGCTGCCCACCTTGGTCAACACCTGTGTTGAATGCTGCATACAACTATCCAGCACGCACACAAGTTCGTTGCCCATGGGACATGTACTTTGACGCAAGCTTCATCTACTGGCAACCTATCCAAGAGAACATGGAAGTCTGCTTCAATGAGACAAATAACCTTGTCACAGGAGCTACTGGCGTTGGTTTTGCTGGCAACTTCGTGAACATGAACTTTGCCTATAAGCCTGGATTCAAAGTTGGAATGGGTGGCTATTTCGACTACGACAATTGGGATATGGGTCTTGAGTACACATGGTTCCACAACACACAAAGCCAAAGCACTGATGCAGTCGTTGGCTCTGGAGCTCTTTACTCTGTTTGGGGAAGCCCAAGCAACGTTTACAACGTGCCGCAAATCTATAGCAGCGTCAGCGAAAAATGGACACTCAAGATGGATATCGCTGAGTTAACCATGGGACGTTGGGCCTACGTTGGAACAAAGCTCACCTTCCGCCCAAGTTTTGGTGCGAGAGCAGCTTGGATCCGCCAAGATCTAAACGTGACTAACATCAACAACGGAACATTGACAACAACCAACTCAGCCATCACTTCATCTGTGGGCTATAACCAAGTGAAAGGAAAAACCCGTTCATGGGCGATCGGTCCACAAGTTGGATTGGACATGAACTGGATGCTTGGCTACGGCTTCCGATTCTACGGAGATGCTGAAGTTGACACACTGTTCACTAAGTACACAAAAGCGAACACAAGCATCACTAACTATACAAACGCTGCCGGAACTGGCACAGCAACTGCAACTGCTGGATTCCGTCCGACACAAAAAAGAGTCTATGCTGTAAGAACTCACCTTGATCTTGAAATGGGATTCG
>CAZIML010000017.1:0-17391 GCA_964540255.1 uncultured bacterium | reverse complement strand
ATAAGACGGGGACCTCTTCCCCCATCATAGCTCTACCGAGGCGCGCTAAAAAAGCGAGATCTCCGCTTGCGCCTAAGGATCCTGACGAGGGGATTTCTGGGATGATCTGAAAATCGATCATTTGGAGAAGAGTGTGCATCGATTCGAGAGAAAACCCCGAGTAGCCTTTGGAGAGAGAGTGAGCTCTAAGGAGCATGGCTCCGAGTGTCACTTCGGGAGAAAGTGATTTTCCGATCCCCGCGTCATGGCTTAAGATCATATTTTTCGATAACAAAGCTCCTTTTTCTGAATCTACTGCTGTATTTCGAAGATCGGCAAATCCAGTAGTCAATCCGTAAACTTTGATTTTCTCAGCCAATAGATAGTCAATGAAGCGACGTGTTTGAGCGAGTCGAGCAGTGAGTTCTGAATCGAGCGATAACTTCCAACCTTCTGCTAAAAATAGGTCAAAATCTTTGAGAGTAATCCAATAGTCAGCTCGAAGCTGTATTCCATTTTTTTGAATCAAAGCCAATGTCATATGTATCCAGTTAGAAATCGCGAAGAGATTTTAACAGAAACATCTAAAAAGTAAAATACAATGTCTATGGCTGGAATGAGCGTGCGCCCTAATCGGCGCACGCAGAACTTTTATTTACTCGTCTTTTCTTTCAGTCGGCGATGTTGGTAACGGCTCTTCAGGCTGAAGGAGTTTTTCAACAAACCTCACAGCTTCGTCAATTGTTTCAAAGCTATGTTGGTTTGTCCTCCCTTCAGACTCCTTTTTGATATGAGTTTCTTTCACAAGAATCTCGTTGTGGTTCATTACCAAAATGGTGTAGGGAATTCCCTTGTCATCTGCGTGTTTGAGTTGATTCTTTACTTTAGAAATTGTGGCATTGATTTCGGTGTACACTTTCCGTTCTCTCAGAGCAGTAGCAACCCGAAGGGCTGTCGGTTGCTCCTCTTGTGTACGATACCCCACATATACTTGAGCTGACGTTTGTCTGGACAAATCGACAAGCTGTTCAAGCTTCATCACATCGTAAAGGCGTGTCAGTCCGATTGAACCGCCAACCCCTTGCAGCTTGACCCTTGAATTGAACTCACCAACCAAGTTGTCATAGCGTCCACCGCTGGCGATGCTTCCATATTTCTCCCTTCCGGGCATAAATGTTTCAAAGATCACCCCGGTATAGTAGTTGAGACCTCTTGCTAAGCCAGGCGCAAATTGTAATACATCCGGTTTCACGCCCATTTGAAGGGCAAGTTGCTCGATCTCCCTCAGGTGAGCGAGTCCCGCTAAACCGTCTTCAGTGGGGCTTCCTCGAAAGATAAAGTCGGAAAGAGGACCTCGATAACTCATTTTTTCGAGCAGTGCTTTTGCTCTTTCCTCTTTGAAGTCAGGAATGGTATCAGCAAGTTCTTTCACAACCTCCTGCTCATTTTCTGGTTTGAGTTTATCGATCACTCTCAAGGCATCTTTAAAATGAGAGGGGGCGATTCCTTCTTCTGCAAGAAAGGAATGGGCAATCCCTACGTGGTTTAAAAAGACATTGCAAGGGGGGACTCCAAGCCGCTCCAAGCCCTTAATCAATGCCGCAATGCAGTTGGCATCAGCAAGAGGGCTGAGTTTTGGCGCGACTGTATCTACATCGGCTTGAATGAATGCTCTATAACGACCGGGAGCTGCGTGCTCACCTCTCCAAGACCAACCAATGTCATATCGAGAATATGGAAATGTCATTTTAGTCGCATTTTTTGCGATAAAAACCGCCATGGGGACTGTCCGGTCAAAGGGAAGACCCAATTTAGTTAGCGAGCCATCTTGCAGTCGGCTGATCCCGAAAATCTGTTTATCGAGTCCACCAGTCAATTGCAAATTCGCAGCATATTCAACGGGAGGCGTATCGATTTCTGTAAAACCAAACTGCCTATAATTTTCAGCCAACAGTTGCTTCCACCTTGTTGTGACAGTCATCGTTTTTGCGTCATAGTCAATGAACCCAGCTGGTGTACTCAATGGATCATTCACCCGATAATCAGGTCTGCCCGATTCATTCTTTAAAACGACTTCACCGAATTCAGTTTGTTCTCTAGGAACTCCCCTGGATGCCGCTATTGCTGTCATAGATACTCTCCTAAGTTGAAATCTTACAATGTGTGACATAAAATGTTTGCTTGTCGATTTGTGAAGAGAAAAAATTTTAAGGAAAGCAGGTATTTATATCAAAGAAAAAGAGGGGAAGGGGTCGAGCGGACTCTCTTTAGTATAAAGAAATTTTCTGAGTTTGCTCTCATGGGAAAGAGATTGGGATGCGGTGCTGAATTCGTGGTGTTCTACAATTTCACCATGTTCCAAAAAAAAGACACGGTCGCACATTTTTTTCGCAAAGTGCATATCTTGGCTCGAAATGATCACACCTTTTCCTTCATTTTTCAGTTTCAGAAGAATCTGGATAAGAAGTTCCGTATTTTCAGGATCGAGGGCGGAAGTGGGCTCATCAAGGAGTAAAAAGAGGGGATTGAGAAGGAGGGCCCGTAGAATGGAGGTGCGCTGCTGTTGTCCACCAGACAACTCGTGCGGGTATTGGTGGAGTAAGTTTTGCATTCCCAAGGTGCAGCTCATTCCCTCCACCTTTTGGTAGGCACTCTCTTTTTTTAAACCTAGAACAGCCTGCAAGGGATGGGCGCAGTTGTCTAGTACTGTCATGGAGGGAAAAAGGGCGTATGATTGGGGTACGAATCCGATCAGTTGACACCGCTCTTTTTGCGTTAGTTCATTGAGCTTTTTTCCTTGGCAAACAATCGAACCCTCGTACTTTCGTTCAATCTGAGAAAGACAGCGGAGAATCGAAGTTTTACCGGAACCGCTCTTTCCTAAAAAAAGGTTAATCTTATCAATTGAAAGATCGATTGATATATTCTTGAGCAACTTAAATTCACGTCCCTGCCTTTTTTTGGATAGGGAGAGACTTTTGATTTCAATCAGTGGTTTCATCCTCTGACCCTCCGAAGCATTCGTATCTCGAGGTGTTTCGAGATAAAATGAAACACGAGGGACATCGATACATAAAAAACGGCGACGATCAGATAAATCGTGAGGGGTTGCTTGAGCTCTCGAGAAACTATATTCATCCCTGCTCGGGTCAATTCAAGCATTCCGATCGATGAAAGGATAGAAGTGCTCTTCAGGATCGCTTCAAATTCGTTATTGAAGGCAGGAAGAACGTTTCTGAACATTTGGGGTAAAATGATGTAACGGAGCGTCTTTGTTTTACTGTACCCCAAAACAAAGGCAGCCTCCCACTGGGAAGGATGGATCGAATTGAGTCCAGCTCGAACAATTTGGCATACGTAGCCTGCTGAGCAGATTCCTAGAGCTAGAACAGAGGCTGGAAATACCTCAAGATTAAGGCCTAAGGCATCCGGAAATACAAAATATACGACTAGAAGCTGCACATAGAATGGGACTGCCCTTAGAGTAAAAGTGACCCACTGAATTAAAGGGGAAAGAAAGGGCAGCTTCAATTCTTCGCAGCATAAAACTCCAAAAAGGACCCCCAAAATAAAGCTGATAGAGGCTGCGCAAAAGAGGACTTTAAGTGTCATTGCTACTCCAGATAAGAGGAGGGGCATCGACCTTAGAAATAAATCTATGAAAAAAGAAGTTTCCACTGAGTGCTCTCTATTGAGCTAATTTCCATTTTTTTTCTAATTCAACAATTTTTCCTTCAGCGGTCAAGTCAGAAATCACTTGCTGCACTTTTTTAGCTAATTCCTGGTTTGATTTGTTGATGCAAATTCCATTCCCCAGGGTTTGCTGGTTTTCTGGAAGAGGTAAATAAGCGACTTTGATCTCAGGGTATTGGGTTTGGACCCGGTTGATTAAAGAGTTGTCGATCACAGCTGTGAGTGCTTTTTTGCATTTCACTTCCATGATAGAATCAGAGATCTTATCCAGGTACTTCACTTTTATCGCAGGGTATTTTTGAACGATCGCGTCTTGGCAAGAACCGGCTTCCACGCAAACAGTGCAATTTGGAAGCTTGCTTAAGTCTTCAATCTTTTCAATACCTTTGGGGATCTCTTTCCAAAAAATAAAAGGCAATTCAGTCTCTTTTTTTCCTTGGTAATAGACCATCTCCATTTCTTTTTTTCGATCTTCGGTGATCGATATCGCCCAAATGATCGCATCAATTTTTTTCTTTTGAAGCGCTACGAGTAGACTCGGCATAGATCCTAAGTCCTGGAGAACTAGCTGTCGTCCTAGGCGCTCGGCCACTAGGCCGGCTAGATCGATATCAAATCCTTCATGTTCCCCTTTTTCATTCACGCTGACATATGGGGCATAGCCGCTAGTCATTCCAACAACCAGCTTTTCTGTCGGTTTACCTTGTTGATGGTTTGAAGAGAACCCCGAAATAGGCAAAAAGAGCCCTCCGATAAATAAACATAACCCAAACAAAGAGAACGATTTATATAATCTCATTTTCTATCCTCACACTCTGCAGCTTAAAGAAGCTGAGTTTACTATAAATGGACATTTTTCAACAGTTATAGAGCCCGAAACAAAAAATCAGGCTCATCAAAAAAAGCAGTTTATACCGGAAAGTTCTTCCTGTCAATTTTATTTTTCTCTTTACCCTTAGCAGAGATGGCTCAGCTTTAGCTGTTTGAAGGGTAAAATCGCCTGCACCTTTCCTAAGTCGTTTTTTTCTCGCTATGCAGTTCAACGGTAGCTTCTGGCCGCTCCTTCGACAGTGTTTGGCTGGCGAGAACGTGTCCCCCTATTTGAGGTAAATGTTGAGCAGCAGTTTGAATGGCAACTTCAGGGTCTCCTCCTGCATCATTGGCTCTTTCTGAGAAAAGGATGATGCGGGCAGGTTCTTCGCTATCTTTTGGAACGCAGCAGTGAGCTCCGTCTCGGTAATTAAATAGCCAGGTCAAGACCGATTCAGCATCCGCATAGACAACTTGTCCTGAGGATACATTTTCAATCAACGGTACGGTATCTCTTCGTCCAGAGAGGGGGGTAAAAGTTTCTCCTCCTTTCCCAAATCGCAAAGAGATGATTCCTTGAATCTTATCGAGATGCAATGCGCCCATTGGGCTTAGAGTGTCTACGGATACGCAGTTATAAAGATCAACGAAATTATTAAAGCTGCCTAGATCTGGATTTTTTCCTCCCTTGTCGGCTGCTTTAGCCCATCTCTTCAAGAGCTGCTCGATGCTGCATCTCTTATCCTCTCCCGCGTTCATCTGTCTGTAAACAACACTCCATGCTTTGCATACCTCTAAGGTCGCATGATTTGCCTCGGTGACTCCTCGATCACGAAGCTGCTGGACCACCCTCTGCCTGTAGTCCGCGAGAAACGATTTTGCATTTCCTATTGCTTTTCCTAGGCGTATTTCAGCAACAAGAAAGGAAACTTTGGTTTGGGGAAATTGATGTATAACCTCGGGAGCTATACGCACTGTTACGCTGTTTCTGAATGCAGTTGCCGCCATAAGAGATTCCTCCTGTGAGTTATTGGAGGGAAAATCCTACCGCAAAGTTAAGTTAAACTGAACATGATTATGTTTTTTTTTGTCATAAATAGAGATTTTGGTAAGCTTGCTCGCTTAACGTGGAGGGGGATTATGACAATCACATCAAGCGGCGGTTTGACTGTAAGTCAGCTGGAGTTAAGCGAGCTAGAGGAGATCGAGAAGTTAATCCGATCGCTAAAAAATACATTCAGTACTGTAGAAGACAAAGCCTTTGCTGATACATGCCCCTTAATCGGTCATGGGATCCCTTATAGGGTCAGAAAATTGCTCAATGATTTCAGAAATCAAAGAACGGGGGCTGGATATTTGCTGATCCAGGGATTTCCAATCGATGATGAATCGATTGGACCCACTCCGGCTCATTGGGATGCTCCATGGGTATATCCGCGAGTTTTCCGTGAAGAAATATTCCAGTGTCTCATATCTAGTTCGATGGGAGATATTTACGGTTGGCGCACCCAGGAAAACGGCCGTTACCTGCGGCATATTGTTCCGATTGAGAAAGATAAAAATGAGCAATTGGGTGGCAGTAGCAGTGTCGTCCTTCTGTGGCATATCGAAGAAGCATTCCATCCGCAAAGGGCTGATATGATGACGATCATGTGCTACCGGAATGACGAAAAGGCTGCCACGAACATTTGTTCGCTTTCCGATTTAGACATTCCTTCTCATTATTGGAATATCTTGTCGCAGTCTCGGTTCTACATTGAACCAGATAAGTCTCACATGCCCGAAAACAACATCAGTGAACAATGGGCGTTAGGAAATGATGATTTTGCTCAGATTCGATCGTTTTTATCAGATCCAAAGCCTATTCCTGTTTTGCAGGGGAGAAAAGGCTATGAACGTTTACAGGTTGATGAGGCGTTCATGCATGCAGTGGATGGCGATTTTGAGGCTAAGGAAGCGCTTGAATGGCTATTCGATCAAATGAATAAAAACAAGCATCAGATCGTAATGAAACCTGGAGATATACTTCTCATAGATAACAGAGTGACAGTGCATGGAAGGTCTCCCTATGTACCCAACTATGGGCCGAAGGCGAGGTGGCTCCGCCGCGTTAATATTACGGCCGATCTTTGTAAATCATACCAATGGAAGGAAAAGCCCCATGACCGAGTTATCTTCTAGTCAATTACAATTTCGCTCTGCGGCCTCTGTTGTGATGGGGTCTTCGCTCATCTCTCTAAGTCCGTTTTTTGTTGAATTTTCTAACCTTACCGCTGTTGCGAATAGTTTTTATAGGATGGGAATCGGAGGCTTGGTGCTGCTTTGTATAGCCTTTTTTCGCAAAGAAAAGAGGCTCACAGGTTATTCCCTTTTGCGTTGCCTGTTGGCGGCTTTCGTTATTTCATTGGACCTTATTGTTTGGAATATGAGCGTCTTATACATCGGGTCAGGCCTGTCGACGGTTCTTGCTAATCTTGAGATTGTTTTTCTTGTTTTAATTGGAACTTTGTTTTTCGGAGAAAGGCTCCCTCCCTCTTTTTTCAAAATGACAGCCCTTATGGCTGTCGGAGTCTGTTGTCTAATCTACCCCTATTTTACTGAAATTAGAATGGAAAATACTCTCGGGATCATTTGTGGGTTGACCGCTTCATTTATTTACAGCATCTATTTTTTTCTTTTGAAAATGATCAGGGCTAGCAACCCTGCTATTACTACCACTTCGATGCTCGCGTCGATTTGTTTGTCTGGTGCAGCAGTTCTAGGCTGTTATATGTTTTTCGCCCCTTCCGAAACTTTTGCTATCCCCAGTTTAAAGAGTTTTGGATTTCTTGTTGGAAATGGAATTTTGAGCCAGGTGTTTGGATGGGTTCTAATTACCCAGGGTATGCAGCGCATCAGCCTTTCTCTTTCAGGAATTCTGATGATTACTCAGCCAGCGCTTACATTCATAATCGACTGTTTATTCCTGGGACGCAACACACTTTGGCTTCAGATTGCAGGATGTGCGCTTCTCTTAGGAGCCGTGTATAGAGCAACCCGCGAACAAAATCAAAAAGAGGCTTCCATATGAAAACAGATTTGCTACTCGAGATTGTTGATGGACAGTTGGATGCCTATAATCGGGGCGACTTTGATCTCTTCTCTTCTTACTACCACCCAAATATTATTACCTATGATTTAACTACTTGCCAGCCGAATCCGAAGATGTGCGGCTCGCTATTTTTTGCTCATTACAAAAAAAAATTCATTGAAAACCCAAAACTTTTTTGCTGTGTGACAGAGAGGGTTTGCCATGCGAATCTGGTTATTGACAAAGAGCAAATTTCCGATTATCGAGATTCTAAACATGTTGAACTGGTTGTTTATCAGATCGATAATGGGTTGATCACCAAAATGTGGTTCACCCAAGAAATTTCGACAGAAAGTTGAGGTAGCTCTAAAAATTCGTGTTGTCATTTTGGTTTAGGATGTGTAGAATCTTCCCCTCAAACAAAAAATTGGGGAGACCTATGCATCTATTCAAACACCTTTTCTGGATCTTTCTTCTTCCACTTTGTGGACATGCGGGCCTTTTTAGTTGGTTTGGGTCGCTCTCGCCTGAAGCGGAACGGGCCAAAATGTTATTGGAAAAATTCGAACCTCAAATTGTAAAAGCTTTGGAAGATTTTGAGGTTCCAGGAGCGGCTGTGGGCGTTGTCGTCGATGGACATGTCGTTTTCGCCAAAGGCTTTGGATATCGGGACTTGGAAAAAAAACTTCCGGTGAATTCTGAGACCTTGTTCGCTTTGGGCTCTTGCACAAAAGCGTTCACCGGTTTTGCCATGGGGAATTTGGTCGACGATGGATTGATCAGTTGGGATCAGCCTGTGATCGACGTTCTCCCTCAATTCAGACTTTGGGATCAATATGCAACCACCAATTTAACGATCCGAGATCTCCTCACCCACAGAACAGGAATGCCGCGCCACGAGTTTGTCTGGTACAACTCAAAAATGGATAAGTTTGAGATGCTTAAGCGGATCCGCTACCTGCAACCCTCCTATGAAATCCGCGAGCGGTATCAGTACGGAAACTTAATGTATTTCACCGCAGGTCTTGCGATGGAGCAAGCGACAGGAAAAAGCTGGGAGGAGATCATTCAGGAGCGAATTTTAAATCCCCTCGGTATGACTCGGACCAATTTTTCGGTTGAGGAGACAAAAAAAAGCGATAACTTTGCCTATCCTTACCTAGAGAAAAATGATGAACTGAAAAAAATCCCGTTCCGTAACCTCTCACTCATCGGTCCCGCAGGCTCGCTGAACTCAAATGTGGATGATTTGATGCATTGGATCAAGATGCAACTCAATGATGGCGTCTACAATGATCAACGGCTCATCAGCATCGCCACCCTTTCTGAACTTCAATCACCCCAAGTGGTCATCCCAGGCGCTCCCGAAGTGAAAGAGACCTTTTTGAATGCCTATGGGATCGGTTGGATTGTCGTCTCTTATCGTGGGCGCTATCTCCTCACTCACGACGGTGTTTCAGATGGGTTTACCTCCGCTGTGAGTTTGCTCCCCGATGAAAAGATCGGCGTTGTGGTTCTCTCGAACAAAAACCTCAATGGCCTTTCCCGCTATCTTTCACTAGAGCTTTTAGACCGGGTTCTCGATTTACCCTCGGTGGATTGGCTTCAGGATGGGGTCAACAGCATCAAGAAAAACAAAGAATCGATGAAAGAAAACAAACTCCAAGAAGATCGGCAGAGAAAAAAGGGAACTTCCCCCTCTCATCCACTCGAAGACTACGTTGGCGTTTATGAGCATCCCGGTTATGGAACTGTTACAGTGGAGCTTGTCGATGGAAAGCTTGAGGCGACTTACAACGACCTCACCTTCATTCTCGATCATTGGCACTATGATGTCTTTTCTGTGTCGCAGGAAAAACAAGATATGATCATCTCATTTGAAAGAGCCAAATTCACTTTTAGCAACAATTCAAATGGAGATATAGGGGAGTTGAACGTCCCCTTTGAGCCTACTGCGGACGACATTGTCTTTAAAAAGAAAATGCATGAAAAGCATTCCACTTTAAATTATCTGCGCCAGTTTACCGGAGTCTACGAGATTTATGGATATACAGTAGAGGCTGCAATCCGCAATGGGGGACTCGTCGCGATCATTCCGGGACAGCCTCACTATGAGCTCATCCCCGCAGGAGACAATGAATTTACAGTGAAGTCGATGACTGCATCGACGGTGAAGTTCGTGATGAACCGGAATAATCAGGTGGAGGAAGTATTGATCCTCCACCCTTACGGGGCCTTTACCGCAGTGCCCAGAAAATAGAAGAGGGATTTGCGCCCGAATGGAGTTTTGCAATTCCCTCAGAAGAGGAATCAAAAGTCTACGGTCAAACGGGTCGTGAGACCGTAGAGTGTCATGAGACCTGTGTTCATCCAGGTCTCTCTTGCCGAGGCCCCGGTTCCGCTCGTCGAGCGGTAAACTTCTTGCAAATTGCCCCACATATTCATCTCAAACCCAGCAAAAATCTCGATTCGATGAGTCGGATAGCTTTTTTGCCAAGATGGTCCCAGATACATCTGCGTCGTGGGAGCGATTCGGATGTCATCATACGAAGTATCCCGCAACGGAACTGAGGTGTTGTCTGTGGCCGTTGGACGATAGGTGGTCGTTTGCTTTGCGCTGTTCCAATAAGAGCCTGTGTAAAGGGAAAAAACCCCCTGCGCAGTCAGATAAAAGTCTTTGTAGATATACCAATCCACCCCGGCTCCCGCTCTCAAGCCTCCTCCGGTAAAACTCCATCGGTTCCGGATCACCGTAGAATCTGAGGTAGGTGATTGATAGCGGATTTTCCAATCCTGGTCGAGCCATGCAGCGCTCATCGCTGCAATCACCCGAATCCTCAAGTGAGGATTGGGGTAGAAAACTCGGGCAGCTGACCAATCAGCTACGTTGTAGTTCATGTGGAGATGACTTTTCGCCTCAGTCATCGCGCCCGGAAAGATTTGAGGCCATGTCCCCAGAAGATACTTTGTGTCAGGAGTCGGTTTGCTCGATTCGTTATTTCCCCGCATTGTAATTCGGGTGTATTGCCAGCGCATTTCCCAAAAATGAGGGGCTCTGAAGTATTGGATCGCCACCCGCACTCCTGGATCCCAATCGTATGTGGCCGTCTGGAACTTTCCCTGGGCGTACGAGGCGCTAGGTCCCCACTCTGAATGGCGCATTTTTAGAGCATAATCGAGGGCCCCTTCCACGACACTCCAACAAAGAAATTCAGCATTCGCTGTGTATACGGGGATTTCCTTTCTAAAAAGGTCGCAATCCATCACTTCAGGATTGCAATTCTTCGGGGGATTGTAGGTAGGAATAGGATCTTTTGAGAAAACGGGCAATCCGAATGCAAGGGCGCTGAGCAATAACCATTTCATGAGGCGAATCTCCTTTTTTATAACTTAGGAAAAATTCTTTCTATATTCAAGAAGATTCTCTCCGATGTATACTTAGGTTCATGAAGAAGTGGATATTTTGTCTGATCGCCGCAGCGGGATTTTCTGCATTGCCCCCTTTGGCTCAAAGCATTAAAGAGATGCAAGCGATATTGGCCGACTCGAGGCTCTATCATTCGCTCGGAAGTCCTGAAATGATTCAAGAGTTCGTCCGAACAGAAGAAGGATATTTGATTACGACCCAACATTATACATTGCAGGTCAATGTCAAATATCTTCGAGGGCAGCACCGGATTGGACCGGTTCAGTTTGAACTTGAATTCGACGAACCGATACCAAGAACCTATCTCAATCAATAAGGATTAGCAAGCGAAGGGAAGAGGCCGATCAATCCATTTGCGAGAGTTTGCACGGCAATCGCCGCCAAAATCAACCCTCCCAACCGATTGATCACGTTGATCCCCGACTTTCCAAAGAACTGTTCTAGATTGGCGGCGAAATAGAGGAGAAGCCCCATTGAAAGCGCCACTAAGATCGACGAGATGCTGATCAGCACTTGATTCCAGATCCCTGGAAATTCATTCACGCTCACAATGACGGTGCTGATCGCTCCAGGTCCTGCGATGATCGGGATCGCGAGGGGAACGATCGCTCCCAGCTCCCTCTGCTTCTCTTTTTGCTCTTCTGGGGTATTTTTGATCGGGCTCTCTTCAGCGCTTAACATCGAAAGAGACATCATAAAGATAATCACCCCTCCAGCCACTTGGAAAGCGGGGAGTTTAATTCCTAGGATCATGAGCAATGGCGTTCCAACCCACGTGACAATGAGCAAGATGATACCTACCGCAAAGGCGCAAATGAGTCCCGTTTGTCTCTTTTCAGTAAGCGAGTGGCTCCGAGTGACCTTCAAGACTGCAGGAAGGGCCGAAAGAGGGTTTGCAATGACGAGAAGGCCGACGAAATGGTTGACGAATTGGGCAAAATCCATGGGGAATCCTCATCGTGAAGTAAACTTGAGTATATCCTCAAAGTGGAGTTTAAGCCAACGGCAGATTTGATCGGAGACGCGCGAAGAAAAGAGAAGCGCCACATGCCCAGTGTCTTTTAATATCATCTGCCGGTTTATCTCTCTTCCGATCAGCGCTGATGTGTGGGGGACGATGCTATCTGCCTCAGAGCCGATATGGTAGAATCGGGTCGCCCGATTTTTCTCAATCCGGTCTCTTAACTCTTTGTGAAATGGAGCGTCAGGGAGCATCTCTTTCGCATCCGATCCGAGGCCGATTTGCGCCGAAGGGGTCCCGGCTAATGGAGATCCAATCGTCACTAGATCGGTGACTCGAGTCCCTATTTCATCCGCATACCGGGTGGCGAAATGGGAGCCGACAAGCCCCCCCTTTGAGTGGCCAATGATCGCAAGATCGTTTCTTCCCGTTTCCTTTTGGATCTCTTTCGCTTTTCTCTGGATTTGCTTTGCATAAGTGTCGATCGATTGGCAGCTTCCTACATTGATCGTATAAATCGGACCCAATCCCGCATCAGCGAGCCGGTTTTTATGAAAGTGCCACATTGAGGCGAAGCTCAAATACCCATTGATCAGTAAAATCGGACGGCCATTCAGAGGGCCGGCAGGAGCCAATGTTTTGGAAAAAAATGTGAGGGGAAATAGGGCGATTTTAATCGGAATCGTGTTGATTTCCATCATAATGGCGTGGATTTTGTGAACCCCCCTTTCAAAACGGGTTCCCTCAGCATATTTGTAGAGAAAAAGAATGGCTCCGGAGCCCAGAGACCAGGCGGCGAGACCCAAGGCGAGGGGAAGATAGGCGGTGAAAAAAACCTTGGCCACAATAGCGATAGCGGCCCCTGTTGCGATGAATGCGGCAGGAGATGAAAGCCACCCTCTCTCTTCAGTGATTGAAGGAGCCTGAATGGCGATCAAACTCATCGAGCGCCCAAGGCTTGGAAGATCCCCGGAAGAGGGGAAGTAAAAGTGACATTTTTCCCAGTAAACGGGTGTTTAAAGCCGAGTGTGCAAGCGTGCAAACATAACCGCTTAAGGGGGTTTTCCACTGAACCATACCGCTGATCCCCAACGATCGGATAGCCAGCCATCTGACATTGGACCCGGATTTGATGCTTTCGCCCTGTTTCAAGACGGAGTTTCAAATAGGTGTATTTCGCCGATCTTCGGATCGTTTTATAATGGGTGATCGCCTCCTTCCCTTCAGGAGAGTCGATCACATGGAGAGAAGGAAGTTCGAGTAAATGGCTCTTCCAAGTTCCCTCTGTTTGACTCATCTGCCCCTCGACAATCGCATAATATTCTCTCAGGATATCGTGCGCCTCAAACAGCTTATCGAATTTTTCCTCCGACTCCTTGCCCCGGGCAAACATCAAAATTCCCGATGTCTCTCGATCGATCCGGTGGACAGCGTAGATCTGATCGGTCCCCGAATGCTCTTTGAGAAGAGTCAAGGCATCTTTTTTGGGAAATCCGTCATCCAAAGGAACGCTCAAGAGCCCAACCGGTTTATCGATCACGATCATGTAGCGGTCCTCAAAAAGAATTTTTAATCCAGGAACCTTGGGAGCTTTAAAGGTATCCTTAGAGCGGATCACTTGCCCCGTTTCAAGGAGCTCCGAATCTCGGCTCAGCGGCTTTCCATCGAGCCGGAAACGACCATTTTTAAGCCAGTTTTGTAAAGTTCTTCTTGAACTATCGGGGTAAATATTTTTGAGGGCTTCTAGAGCGCTCATTGGCGAGGGTACTGTATATTCCATGGTCGAAGATTATATTGAGCTGGTCAATAGAACGCAAAGCTCATTCTGAAGGAGGGCGGCGCAATTGTTTTTTTGATGACTGAATTTTTTTATTCTCGAGCATTTTTTCTTTAGATCTTCTCGATCTTCTCCGTTTTTGGCGCCGGATTTTTTCCATCTCCTGCTGCTTTACACTTTTTTTTTGAAACAGTCGCCCCTCGAGCCGATCGCACAACTCCCTTCTCGCGTAAAGTCGGTTCAATTCTCTCGAACGGGTCGATTGGCATTTCACCTCAATTCCGCTCTCGAGATGTTTTAAATAAACGCAGGAGGAAGTTTTGTTGATTTTCTGCCCGCCGCTCCCCGAGCCAAGGATAAATTTTTCTATGAGGTCGTTCTCAGAAATCCCGAGCCGGGCCATCCTGGCAGCGACCTCTTCCCATTTGTCTTTCATAAATCCATTGAAACAGAATCGAGATTATACGTCGATTTTGAGGTGAGTCCGCTTGGGCGAGACAAGGCCGCTATACTTTAGAATAGGGTCATCTTTGCGGGTCAAAGCCAAGTCGATGGTCGTGACGATCAGCTCCACAGTCACCGAAACAACCCCCCGCACTAAATGACCCGAATAGGTTTCAAAATTGCGACTTCCCAGTGCCACATGAGTATGGGGGACCATTACCCCATCATGGTTGCTCAAATTTCCCATCAGGGAAACAAGCTCATACTCCCCATCGAAAAAACGGCGGTCGTAACTTTTTGACTCTGTGCAAAAAAATGCGAGCTCCACCTGCCCCAGAGCGCCGATCCCTTGATAGAAGGCCGATTTCAGGTCGACCGAACGGGCAAACTGGCGCAGCGCCTCTTGGATCTCTTCCCCGATTTCGGCTCGAACGACGTAGCCTAGATTACACTTTGAGTAGTACATATTCCCGCGTTTGGTGAGGGAGTATATTAAAACATTTTCGTGCACAGTTCAAGAAATCTCTTAAGCATTTTATAATCAAGTTCTTACGGTCAATTAAAAAGCTTTTTGACTTCATTCACGGGGTTCTATAGAATGGAGGTTATCTAAGGGTATAGCTGGCAAAGGCCGGGTTATCCTAGATTTTTAGAACATTAGCCCAGAATCACGTCTTGGTCCTTACTTTTCCAGAGAAAAATCCTGAAAAATTGAACCGTAGTCCACTGACTCTTAGGGTCATTTATATCTTTTTGGAGTAACTTAAATGAATCAACAAAATCAAAAACTGTACGTTGGAAATCTTAACTTCGATGCATCAGAAGACCAAGTTCGCGAACTCTTTGGAAGTTTCGGCGAAGTACAGGAAGTCAAAATCGTAATGGACCGTTTTTCAGGCAGATCTCGTGGATTTGCTTTCGTCCGCATGGCAACTGCAGATGATGCTGGCAAGGCGAAAGATTCTCTCAATGGCCAACCTTTCCAAGGCAAAGCTCTTGTGATTGACTGGGCACGCACAGAACAGCGCGACCGTCCAATGGGCGGCGGCGAGCGTCGTGAGCGTCCTGCTGGCGAATTCCGTCCACGTCGCGAAGGCGGCTGGGGTGGAGAGCGCGGCGGCGAGCGTCGTGAGCGCGAACCACGCGGCGACCGTGGCGGCTACAACCGTTATTAATCGATCTCGCAATCATTTTTCGATGATTGCGATCGTTAGCCGAGCAGCTGAAACCAGCTGCTTGGCTTCATTCACAATCTTGATTTCCCACACCTGAGTCCTTTTTCCTAAGTGGAGCGGCTTTGCTGTTGCATAAACAAAACCTGAACTCACTCCCCTGATGTGGTTGATGTTCAGATCGAGCCCCACGCACACTTTTCCTTCTGGAACTGCGTAATTGGCAGCGGCGCTCGCCACAGTTTCAGCCAATGCTGCGGTAGCTCCTCCATGGACGATTCCCATCGGCTGGTTTGTCCGCCGATCAACCGGCATTCTCGCTGTCATGTGGTCGTCCCCAATCTCCATAATTTCAATTCCCAAGTGATCGCATAGAGTATTGCGGCACCTGTGGTTGATCTCTTCAGGAGTAACGGGCTTTGTCCAAATCATTCTTTTGCCAGTATATTCACTCAGCTGTAAAAGGTCTACGGCGGCTTTTGATTGCCCGGTAGGAGAGGAGAATGACTAAAATGAGGGCGACGCTTCCAGTCACATAGCCAAACAGCACCAAAGCATCGTTCATCCCTTGAATGTAGGCTTGATTTAAAATGTTATTCACAATCGCCGCTTTTGCAAGAGCTGGATCGGGAAATTTGTCGGTGAGGTTTTGGATTGTCAATTTATAGGCTGGAAGTTGTGTGTTCGCCTGTTCCCCAAATCGAGCCGCGTGGAAAATCGTTTGTCGAATGCTGAAGATCGAGATGAGCGTTCCTCCGTAAGTACCCCCCACTTGCCGAAAGAATGTCAGAATGGTGGCGGCCGTCGACTTCATTTCTGGCGCAATATCTCGGAGAGCGAGAGTGGTTGTCGGGCCGAGAGATAGACCGATTCCTAATCCTCGAAGGATGAGGATCGGGGTCACCTGAGCATATCCTGTGAGCCAACTCAATTCGTTGTTATAAAAATAGCTGAACACCAAGATCGCAAGGCCTGAAAATGTGAGAATTTGAATCGGAATGACTTTGGATAAATTGCTAGCGAGTACGCTTGCAGCCCCCATAGCAATTCCGTATATGGCTGCAATTTTTCCGGTCGTGTATTTCTCATACAGAAGAGCATTCAGCATATATTGAATCGAAACAGAAACACTCGCAAAGGTCGCCATTCCCAGGAGGAACATCGCGGCGAGCGAAACGCTAAACACGGGGTCTTTGAAGACCTCGACGGGAAAGAGGGGATTGGGGTGCTCTTTTTCGATCCAAATGCAAACGATCAGCGAAATGGCTGCGATGATGAAAAAGAGGACGATATAGGGGGTTCTCCATCCTTGATCGGTGGAACGAATGGGGCCCAGTGTCAAGGCGATCAGAAGGGTCGATATAAAAAGGGCAAACGAAAGAAATCCAAAAACATCAAACGGTTTTCGGTCCACTTGTGGATGGAGTTGTCGGCTCAGCCAGCAAGAAAAGGCCGCCAGCAGACCGAAAGGGACGATCAGGAAAAAAAATTCTCTCCATGAATGGAACTGTGTCAGATAGCCGGCGAGAGGAATTCCGAGCCCAAGCCCCCCTCCAAAAACAATCCCCACATAGATATTAATTCCCGTGGACAAACGGTTTTTCGGGATGCTCTCGACGATGAGGGAGAGGCCGACCGGAAAAATAAAGCCGGCTCCGATTCCCTCGACAAAACGGGCTAGTGCGATCGAGATAAATCCTTGAGATAGACCCGCAAAAAGAGAGGCAATAGTAAAAATCAAAACGCCATAGGTATAGATTCTTTTGATTCCATAGTGATGGGCGAACCAATTGCTGCAAGGGACCATTGTATTTAAGCCGAGAAGATAAAGAGTCGTCAGCCAAATCGACTCAGTATCACTCAGAGCCAGCTCTCCCTGGATCGCAGAATCGGCAATCATCGTCGCCACAGCAGAGCAGACACTAAGAAATGTGGTTAAAATCACATTGAAAGAGATGAGAATCGGATAGAGCGGGTGATCGTCATGGAAAATGGGAGGCGTTTTCATCTGATTGACAGCAAGGAAACCCGGTCCTTTAGGTCCGGGAGGAATTGCTG
>CAZIML010000016.1:4481-17555 GCA_964540255.1 uncultured bacterium | reverse complement strand
CATAAAGATATCCAAGAGACTCTTGGAAGAAGAAATTTTCAAGATTATCGAAAAGACTACAAAAGATCCTCTTGGCCGAAAGATTATGAAAAGGAAGTAGAGGAAATATTGGCGAAGATCAATGACCCCGGCATCAGAACTCAGGCTCAAGATTCGATCGATGAGGCGTGGGCGCAATATATTTTCGATCTAAGATTTGAAAAGCAGGGGAAGCCGTATCTTTCCAAGATTGTAAATCCGACAATACAGGAAAAGGCGCGTGGGTATCTTGATCAGTTCTTACTCGAAGAGGTTTCTTCTTTGGGGAAACAAAGGAACTTCGCAAATGCCAGAACCCGTGCATCGGCTATCCACTCTCCGTTAAAGCAACAAGAGGCTGCGAAAATCATCGCAGATGAAAGGCTAGCCTACGACCAGGAGCTCCATAAAGATATCCAAGAGACTCTTGGAAGAAGAAATTTTCAAGATTATCGAAAAGTCTCTTACAAAAGATACTCTTGGCCGAATGATTATGAAAAGGAAGTAGAGGAAATATTGGCGAAGATCAATGATCCTGCTACAAAATTGAAAGCTGAGCGCACGATCGGTGCGGCCTGGATAAAATATATTTTGGATCACAACTTGGAAACGAGTTTAGACTCTCAACTAGCAAGAATCGGAGATGAATCAATCCGTAATATTGTAAAAGAGGGACTTGCAAACAAGGATGTAGAAAGAGTCAAAGATCTATTAAAAAATAAAAAATTTGACGAAGCTGTAAGGATGGTCTCAGAAATCCGACCCACCGCTCTCAGAGAGGAAGCCAAGCAGATTGTAGATGCAGCCTTGCTAAATAGAATCGAGCATCTGCTAACCAAAGCTAGGCATAATTCAAAGTACAATGCACTCAAAAATGCCGATTGTCGAGGCTGCTATTGGCCAGATGATTTAGAGCAGGCTGTCGAGAAAATGGTCTCGCAGATTTCTGAGACTGCTGTAAAAGATCAAGCTAGAATGAAAATCGAACAAGCCTGGGTCAAGCATAGAAAATTCAAAGATGCACACAGAACCGATCTCTAGGTAGGGATAGGTTCAGTATTCGACTAACTGTCTGAGGGCAACTTCAATATCTTTCTTCTGAGGAAGAATTTCATCTTCTAAATCTTTGCAATAAGGAACCGGACAATCTTTTCCCGTCACACGCTGAATGGGGGCGTCGAGATAAAGGAACGCTTCTTCTGCAGCGCGGGCGGCAATTTCAGCGCCAAATCCAGAGTTGCGGGCCGCTTCGTGAGCGATGAGGAGCTTGCCCGTTTTCTTGATCGATTGTAAAACTGTGGCAAAATCGAGCGGAACAATGGTCCGAAGATCGATCACTTCAATCGAGATCCCTTCCTTGCTGAGCGCTTCGGCCACTTCATTGGCCATGAGAACTGTAATCCCCCACGCTACCACAGTGGCATCCGTCCCTTCCCGAACGACATTGGCTTTGCCAAAGGGGAGAAACTCTTCAGGACCTGTTTCGGGGCGAGCGGCAAAAAGGCGCTGCCGATAGAGGGCTTTATGCTCCAGGAAAATGACCGGATTCGGGTCGCGGATCGCTGTCTTTAAGAGCCGCTTTGCGTCGGCGGCGTTGCTGGGGATCACCACTTTGAGGCCGGGACAATGGCTGAGAAAGGCCTCGGTGCTTTGAGAGTGGTATGGACCCCCCTGAATATAGCCGCCATAGGGCATCCGGATCACAACAGGACAGTTCCATACACCGTTCGAGCGATAGTAAATGCTCGAGAGTTCATTGAAAATCTGATTCATCCCTGTCCACGAATAGTCGGCAAATTGAATCTCGGCGACCGGTTTGTGGAATCCATCGGATGAAAGGCCGATGGCAAGGCCAACAATGGTCGATTCAGCAAGAGTGGTGTTAAAGCAGCGGTGTTTTCCAAAGCGGTCGGTGAGGGTCCGGGTGATTCCAAAGACGCCCCCTTTTCCTCCGGCAACGTCTTGCCCAAAAACGACAACGCCTGGATCTCTCTCCATCTCTTCGATGAGGGCATGATTGAGGGCGTCCATGAGAACAATCGACTCGCCGGGTTCTGAGGAAACGGAAGGGGGGGGATCAAAGGGAGCGAACACTTTTTCAGAGGCGCTGGCGCGAGTGGGGAATGGGAGTTGGTCTGCAGAAAGGGCGGCTTCTTCAACGAGATCAAAATAGCGCTTGCGGAGCTCTTCGAGTTCTTGTTGAGATAGAACGCCGTCCGAGAGAAGGCTCTCTTCAAAGAGGGCGATCGGATCTCGCTTTTTATCTTCGATGAGACACTCGTCGCTCTTGTATTTTTTGGGGTCGTCGCTGCTGCTATGAGCGCAAATCCGGGGAACTTTGGCAACGACGAGACTCGGCCCTTGGCCCGTGCGCCCTTTTTCAACGGCCTTTCGTAAGGCATCGGTTGTTTGGCGGTAATTGCACCCATCGCACTCAAAGACCGCAAGGCCATGGTAGCCGCTTGCCATTTTGGCAATCGAACTTCCAGCAGTTTGCTCTTCCGAAGGGACGGAAATAGCCCACCCGTTGTCCTGGATCACGAAGATCACAGGGAGGTTGTGGATGCACGAAAAATTGAGCGCTTCATGGAAATCGCCTTGCGAAGTAGAGCCATCGCCCCCTGAAACATAGACCACTTCAGCAGCGCCGCGAAGCTGGATCGATTGAGCGACGCCGACCGCTTGCAAAAACTGAGAGCCAACGACACTCGATTGACAAGGGATCCGGAGATTTTTTTGGGAAAAATGGTCGGGCATCATCCGCCCGCCTGAGTGATTCGGAATTTCTCGGGCTAAAAATGCGGCGAGAAGATCTTCCAGAGAGCAGCCAAGGCCAATGGCAAAGGCTCGATCTCGATAGTAGGGGAAAGCCCAGTCGGTTCCTGGGATGAGGGCAAGAGCTGAGAGAGCGCCAATGAGTTCATGGCCCGCCACAGGCATATGAAAGGTGGCCCCTTTATTCTGCCGAACGAGCTTTCCCATCTTCTCATCCATGAAGCGGGTCAGATGAATGGCCTCAAGAACCTTGAGTAAATGAAACTTTTCAGTACTAGATAAAGATAATGCAATTCCCATGGACGGCAGTATACAGAAGTCGATTTTATTTATCTTTCTTAGTCTTAATTTGAGTCACTTTCTTGATGGCAAAGCGGCGTCTCTTCTGAGGTGCAAACTCCTCAGCCTGTTCGTCTTTGCGAGGCCTACCCCTCTTTTTCGGGAGGATGCCTAAAGTGGCCGATTCGATCTTCGGAGTCTCTTCTTCCCGCATCACTTCGACAATATTGGTCTCTTTAAGCTTTGGCTTGATGAAAGGAGTGAATGGTTTTTTCCCCTTGTCCCCTCCAAACATTTTTTCAGCGCCGGCCAATTTGTCTGAAAGATGGCGGAGCGATTCGAGTCTTTGAGAAAGGGCTTCCAATCGCTCATCGACCCGCTGTCTCGGACTTCCGCGGAGAGAGGCGAGGAGATGCTCTTCAGTCTCAAACTTAGAGGAGAAGGTGACCGATGCAGCCGATGCGATGTCTGGAATATAGAGGAAGTGGCGGCAGGCAGCGGGAACTTGTGTATAAATGTCGACCGTCATCTGAGGTTCCATTTCTACTTTGACCACTTGCTTTGGAGGACGGCCCCGTTTTGGGCGAGGATTGAGCGCTTCGTTGGAATAGTAGGTCTTCGCCTTGGCGACGAGTGCGTCTCTTGCTTGAGAGATATCTTTCGGGACTTTTGTCTCGAACAAGGTTCTCTTCACTTTTTCAACAACATTTTTAGTGAGTTCTAGATCTTCCTCAAAAACAAAATGGATATTTTGCTGGCGGAGCCACTCGATGATCCGGATTCTCGAACGCTCTTGGTAGTAGAGCTGCCACTTTTCAAGCTCGGTGAGATGGTCGTAGATGAATTCAAGAAAGTTTTCGCGCGCTTCTTTCGCAGCGATCAGGTCGAGTAATTTTTCTTTGGTGTCGATGTCGTAAACTTTTTCGTGGACAAACCCCTCCATGAATTTCTTCACTTCGTAGAAAGTCATCTTGGGAAGGAGGGCGTAGCGCTCTCTGCTTTCGACAAGCTCTTTCTCGAGAGCCTCAAGTTCCTCGATCCCTTTGTCGAGATCGATGTAGAGGAGGAATCCTTCTACTTTGTCCAAGTAGAAATCCCGTTCGTCATCCGATTTGGCAAACGCATCCATGAGCCTGTGATAGCGGAGGATGAGAGGAGTTTTAGGTTGGGGGTAGGTCGACTTCATGCAAACCAAGGTAGCACAAAGGGAGAATTATTCACCAGCGAGATTGACTTTAAGAGGGGGGCGGATCTATATTTTTAGGTTTACCGAGGAAAACGTATGTTAGATTTAAAAGAACTCCGCAAAGATCCCCGTGGGCTCGAAGCCAAGCTCAAAAATAAAGTCCCCGAAGTCTCTCTTTCCCCCGTCATCGCCCTCGACGAAAAGGTGCGAGCCCTCAAGACTGAGGTGGAAGAGCTCAAATCGAAAAAAAATCTAGCATCCAAAGAGATCGGCATGAAAAAGCAAAAAGGGGAAGATGTCTCCGCTTTCATGTCTGAAATGAATGCCCTCGGCGATAAAATATCAGTGAGAGACCAGGAAATAGCCAAGGCGGAAGAGGAACTGAAATACTCTGTAGCGGTTTTGCCTAACTTGCCGATGGACGATGTCCCTGTTTCCCCCAGCCCAAAAGATAATGTGTGCGTCAAAACCTGGGGGGAAAAAAGGGAGTTTGATTTTCCGTTTAAAAACCATGTCGAGTTGAACGAAAAATTGAAATTATTCGACTTTGTCCGCGGAGCGAAAACCTCCGGTTCCGGCTGGCCTTTGTATGTGGGAATGGGGGCGAGGCTCGAGTGGGCGCTATTGAACTACATGCTCGACACCCATCGAAAAAATGGGTTCACGCAGGTGATGCCCCCCCTCTTAGTCCGCCCAGAAATCATGTACGGCTCCGGTCAACTCCCCAAGTTTGAGCAGCAATTGTTTAAATTGAAAGACGATGATTATCATCTCTATCTCATCCCCACTTCTGAAGTGTCGATTAATGGAATGCACTTCGATGAAATTTTAGAAGAGGAGCAATTGCCGCTCAAGTATACTGCCTACACTCCTTGCTTCCGACGAGAAGCGGGAGCTGCCGGCTCCCAAGAACGGGGGCTCATCCGAATGCACCAGTTCAACAAAGTGGAGATGTTCTGCCTCACCAAACCGGATGAGAGCGAAAGAGTCTACGAAGAGATGCTGGCGAGCGCCGAAGAGATCTTACAGGGGCTCGGCGTCCATTATCGAAATATGTTGCTGACCACCGGCGATATGTCATTTGCCGCCGCTAAAACCATCGACATCGAAGTTTGGCTTCCGGGGCAAAACCGATATTATGAGGTCTCCTCTGTCTCCAACTGCACCGACTTCCAAGCGAGAAGATCGCAGATCCGCTTCAAACACAAAAACGAAAAGCCCCAGTTTGTCCACACTTTGAATGGTTCAGGGCTTGCCACCTCCCGCTTGATGGTCGCTATCCTTGAAAATAACCAGCAAAAAGATGGATCTATCCTTGTGCCAAAAGTCCTTCACAAGTATTTAGAAGAAGAGATCATGTCCATACAACCCAAGTAGGTAGCCGATGTTGGAGAAATTTATCCATTTTCTAAACCGTTCTCCAACCGTTTACCACGCCGCGAGGGAAATCACCGCGAGGCTCGCCGAGGCCGATTTCTCCCCTCTCTCCGAGGGGGAAAAATGGAAGCTGGAAGCGGGAAAGGGCTACTTTGTGATGAGGGAAGATACCCTGGTCGCCGCCTTCCGCCTGCCGAAAAAAACGCCCGCCTCCACCGTCATCCTCGCAAGCCACACCGATAGTCCTGGTTTGCGGATCAAACCCCTTCCCGAGATCACTTCCCACGGAATCGGGCAGCTCGGCACTGAAATTTATGGAGGTCCTCTCCTGCACACTTGGATCGATCGGGATCTTGCAGTCGGAGGAAGAATCGTCGTTCTCGACAAAAATGGACAGTGTGAATCGAAAATCGTTCTCCTCGACGATTATCCCGTTATGATTCCGGGTCTTGCAATTCATTTGCAAAGAGATGTGAATGAAAAAGGGATGATCGTCCACAAACAAGATCATTTGAAGGCGATCTATAGCCTCCAAAATAAAGAAAAACATCTCGATGGCTGGCTGAAAAAGCACCATTCGTTCCACAAGCTTTTAAGCTTCGATCTCTTTTTAGTGCCGCTCGAAAAAGCATCGTTTTTGGGGTTCAACAATGAATTGATCGCCTCCTACCGAATCGACAATCTCACTTCGGCCTATGCGAGCCTTGAGGCATTGATCGACGCGAAGGGAGCTTCGAGTACGATTCAGATGGCGATCTTCTGGGATCATGAAGAGATCGGTTCGAAAACCTACGCGGGAGCCGACTCGCTCTTCGTCAACCAACTTCTAGAGCGCATTTGCCTCCAAAATAAAATGGATCGGGAAGATTACTACCGCCTCAAGAGCCGCTCCCTCTGCCTCTCTTGCGATGTAGGACATGGATTCCATCCCAATTTCCCCGAAAAAGCCGATCCCCAAAACGCTCCCTATTTAGGAAAAGGGCCGGCAGTGAAATTCAGCGCCCGCTATGCGACGACAGGAGCTACCGCGGCTCCCATCGTCCGCTTGGCCGAAAAACACAAAATCCCGCTCCAAACATTTGCCTCCCGCTCCGATTTATCGGGCGGAGGGACAGTGGGGGCGATGATGGGGGCGAATTTGGGAATCCCGACGGTCGATCTAGGGCTTGCTTGCTGGGCGATGCACTCGATTCGAGAGACGGTCTCCGCTCAAGACCAAATCTACCTCCATCAACTGTTGAAAGCTTCTCTTGAAGAGCCGCTCATCCACCCCGAGGAAGCATGAATCACTTCAAAGGGAAAGAGGCTGCAGAACATTTGATCGACGCCCGGATGAAAGGGAGAATGGCTTCTGCCGAAGTGCATGGGACTGAGCTTCCGGGCCACGTGAGCGCAGCTGCCGACGCTGCCAAAGAAACCTCTTTGATTCTGTTGATTTTATGGACTCTTTTAGGGAGCGATGCCCATGGGTTTATCCTCGTTTTTCTCGCGAGCTGGCTCATTTGGAAAGTGGGAAGAAGCGCCATTCTCGGCTGGTCCCGCCTCGAGCGGCTCCATCGATTGATCGAAGAGGAAAGATGGGAGATCGAGCACCACCGCCCCCAGGAAAAAGAAGAATTAACCGCTCTTTATGCAGCCAAGGGATTCAGCGGCAAACTGCTGGGCGAAGTGGTCGAAGTGCTGATGGCCGATGATAACCGCCTCCTGGAGGTGATGCTCCAAGAAGAATTGGGCCTCTCTTTAGAATCGTACGAACATCCCTTGAAGCAGGCGGCAGGAGCTCTTCTCGGTGTTGTCGGCGCGAGCCTAATCCTCTCTTTTGCCCTCTTTTTTCTCCCCCCGTGGGGTCCAGCTCTTGCCGCAGCGCTCATCATCGCTCTATCGGCTGGAACAACGGCCCAGTTGGAAAAGAACAGCCCCCTCCCCTCGATCGTTTGGAATTTGGGAACTGCGGGACTTGCCGCAGCGGCAGCTTATTTTCTCTCACAAATGATTTTATGAAAAAGCCATACCAGTTTGATGAATTTTTCTCTTCCGGCAGCGAGGAGAGCATCAGCCCTTTTCTGACCCTCGACTCGCGTAACTGGGCAAAAAATTTGTCGATTAAAAGCGCTTTTGGGTCCGCTTTTTTCCTCATTTTGGCCTTTGCTTTTTCTTTTCACAACCCTCCCCTCACCTCTCTTTTTCTCTCGCTCGTCTATTTTATCTCAGGGATCCCGGCGCTCATTGCCTCGCTGAATGACTTAAAAAATCTAGAGATCAATATCGACGTTCTGATGACTCTCGCAGCGTTTCTCGCTGTTGCGATCAATAGCGGCCTCGAAGGGGCTCTTCTTCTGGTTCTCTTTGAGCTTTCCCACAGCATGGAACACACTGTTTCCCATAAAGCGAGAAGCGCCCTCCATAATCTCAACCATATCGCCCCCAAATTCGCCCACATGATCAATGGCGACGGGATCCTTTACGAAAAATCGGTCCGCGATATTCAAATCGGAGAAAAAGTGCTCGTCAAACATGGGGAGATCGTCCCTCTCGACGGGGTGATCGTCGAAGGAACCTCTTCGGTCAATCTCGTCCACCTCACCGGCGAAAGTGTTCCCGTCCATAAGACCGTTGGCGATTCGATTGCAGCAGGAGCCCGCAACCTCGAAGCCGCCCTCACGATCGCAGTCAATCGGACCAGTTCCGACTCGACCCTTGCCCGGATCATCCAGCTCATCACTCAAGCGCAAGAGGCGAAACCAAAACTCCAAAAATGGCTCGACCGATTCGGTAAGGCCTATGCGACAACGATCATTCTTCTCACCTTTTCTTTTGCCCTCCTTTTTCCCTTCCTCCTCTCCATTTCCTTCGAGTCAGCCCTCTATCGATCTCTTGCATTTCTCATCGCCGCCTCTCCCTGCGCCCTCATCATCGCCACCCCCACTGCCTACTTAAGCGCAATCAGCGCCTGCGCCAGAAAGGGGATTTTGCTCAAAGGAGGGATCACTCTCGACGCCCTCGCCAGTTGTTCCATCATCGCCTTTGATAAAACAGGGACCCTCACCACCGGCGAACTCGAGTGTATTTCAAATGATTGCCCCGATCACGCCCTCAGTATCGCCTATGGGCTTGAAAGAAACGTCGTCCACCCGATTGCCACAGCCATCTGCAAGCTCGCCGAAGAAAAAAAACTTCCCCCCGCCGAGATCGAGCAATTTAAATCACGTCCTGGGTTCGGTCTTGAAGGAGTTGTCCAAGGAGAAAGAGTCGCCATCGGTCTTCCGGAATTTATCGGAGTGAAAGTGAAGCAAGAAGGAGTTCTTGCGGCTCTTTTGATCGGGAAAAAAACCTATCTTT
Organism: uncultured bacterium; assembly: GCA_964540255.1. Classification (GTDB taxonomy): domain Bacteria; phylum Chlamydiota; class Chlamydiia; order Chlamydiales; family SM23-39; genus REEB52. Next base: position 8,581 of record CAZIML010000016.1, on the reverse strand, counting down.
TCCGCTTCCAAGACCGGATCAGGAAAGAGATGGCCCAACTTCTGAAAAGCCTTCCTCTGAAAGCGGTCATGCTCACCGGCGACCATGAAAACAACGCTCAAATCGTGGCGCGCCACCTTGGCATCAGCGAGGTCTACGCCAACCTCCGTCCCGAAGACAAACTAGACAAGGTGAGCCGCCTCTCTGAAACGGCCGGGCTTGCGATGGTGGGCGACGGGATCAACGACGCTCCAGCCCTTGCAAGAGCTACAGTGGGGATCTCGATGGGAAAAATCGGCAGTGCTACCGCAGTCGACGCCTCCGATGTCGTTCTTCTGAACGACGATCTTCATCTCCTTGCGTGGCTTTTCAAAAAATCGAAACAAACTCTTGCGATTGTGAAGCAAAACCTCATTCTTGCTCTCGGGGTGATTCTCTTTGCTACCACTCCCGCCCTCCTCGGCCTCGTCCCCCTTTGGGCCGCAGTCATTCTCCATGAAGGAGGGACCGTTCTCGTCGGACTCAACAGCCTCCGCCTCTTAAGGAGATAAGGTCTCATCGATGATTTCATCAAGGAGTTTACTCAACGATTTTTTCCGTCGATGAGCCTCTCGAACTAATTTGCAGTGGCGGCGACTTGTAGTGCGATAGGCAATTTTGCCTGGATAATCTTCCTCCTTGATTGGAACTGGGATCTCTTCCCCATTCGCCAAATAGAGTTTGATTGCAGCCTTCATTGGCTCTCGAATTTCTTTCATCCCTTCTTCTATACTTTCCGCATCGGTGCATACGCCAGGCAACTCATTGACTCGGATGATGTAAAAATCCCGCCCTTCATGACTGTCCGGCTCAATGGTGTAGGTCCATTTTAGGCGCATATAATAATTGAGATCTTTTGTCTTACTCTTCTTTCGGATAGCCATGATCCTTCAATACCTCTTTCAGATCCTTTAATTGATAGGGGAATAACTCGGGCCTTTTCTTAATGGAGATATTTTTTCCATACCCCTTCCTCCTAAACACGTGGTGAGATCCTTCTGACTTCATCACAAATCCAAGCGAGAAAAGAAGTTTTTCAGCCTCATCATATGAAACCGTCTGCCCCCCAAAAATCCTCTTAATCAACTTGTCGATCTTACTCATGACGATACATGATATCCAATTTGATATCAAATATTCAACATTTATTTTGATAATTTTTCTGGAAAGAATCTCCCTCCTTTTGTAAAAGGAAATTTATGCAGCCAAACTACCCTCCCCTCTCCCCCGATGCATTGAAGAAAGCGATCGCCTCCGAAACAAAAGCTTTTGAGGAGAGCTACTTATGGCTAGAAAAAGAGATGCCGCCGAGCTTTCTCGATGCAGTCGATCCAGAAACGCGGATCCTCATCGCCCGCAACCTCTTAAGCTTCTCCCGCCAAGATCACTTCACGCCGATCTACTTCAAACACAAAATCATCGTCCTTTGCTCCGACGGCCCCGACGCCGATTTGCGGATTTTTAAAAAGTTCAAAGGCTATGTGATCCGCTACTATCGGGCTTTCGTCTCCAATGAACCTCCCCCATCGGAAAAAAAGGGGAAATTGAGGATCGCGCTGCTCTATTTCCACGACCTATCGAAAGGGGAAAAGTTAAGCGTTCAACAAAAAAAAGAGGTAGAGGCGCTCGCGAGAGAACATAACCCAAGCCTCGAGGAAAAAGCGATTGAAGAGCTGGTCCATGGGATCACGCCGAATTTTTTAAAGTCGATGAAAGGAGAACGGTTGGCTCTTGCTCTCGAAATGTTTTTTCGAGCAAAAAATAAAGAGCAGTGCCAATACGAAGTGAGAAAAAATGAGAACTGGAAAGAGAAAGAAACCCCCTCGCTCCAAATCGCGATCGCCTGGCGCAATGTCCCCAAAGCTGGATTTTTATACCACCTCGCTCAACTGATTTATCATCACGGCCTTGCACTGAAAAAAGTGGTGGCTACCTACATCGACTTATCAAGCACTGAAACAGTATTGATCCTCTCTTTGGGCCTCCACGGCCTGAAAGGGAAAGCGGCCTGGGAAGAGGCCGATATCGATGATTTCATCCGAGAATTGGCTCTCATTAAATACTTTGAGACCGACGACCGGGTGGGAACCCTCTTCACCGACACCCATCTTCTCACCGGCAATGAAGCCCATTTGGTCCGCAACTTCATCAGCTTCGTCCATCAAGTTCTCGTCTATGCCGATCCCAATCTCTATTCCTATGAAAATGTGGCCGAAGGATTTTGCCGCCATCCAGAGCTGACAGTTCTTCTCTGTAAAGCGTTTGCCGCAAAGTTTGAGCCCGAAAAAGCGAAGCTCGCCGAATTTGAAAAGATGAAAAAAGAGATCACTCAACTGATCGACAAACTCGATACAGGGCAAGCGATCAATGATCTCCGGCGGAAAAACATCCTGAAACAGGCGCTCAATTTCATCGATCATACGCTAAAAACCAACTTTTACCGCCCCAACAAGAGTGGCTTTTCGTTCCGCCTCGACCCAAAATACATGGACCAAGTCCCCTACGATCGGAAAGAAAAATTCCCCGAACTCCCCTATGGAATTTTCTTCATCCGGGGGATGCATTATATCGGCTTCAACATCCGGTTCAAAGATTTGGCTCGGGGTGGAGTCAGAACGGTCATTCCCGAAAGAATGGAGCAGTATCTTCAGGAGCGAAACAATATTTTTTCGGAAGCCTACAATTTAGCCTACACGCAGCAGAAAAAAAATAAGGATATCCCCGAGGGGGGAGCGAAAACGGCGATCTTGCTCGAACCGTTCGAGGTGTTCAACGAAGAAGAGGCGATCTACAAAAAAGAGCTCGAGAGCGACGGGATCGATCCCGCGATTTTGGACGAAAAGCTCAAAATTTATCGAAAAGAGCACAGACTCGGCTATCTCTACTCATCTCAAAGCTCATTCATCGATAGTTTTCTCACCCTGATCAACTGCGACGACGATGGAATGCTCCGAGCCAAATCGATCGTCGATTATTGGAAACGGCCTGAATACATTTATCTTGGCCCCGATGAGAATATGTTCAACGATATGATCGTTTGGATCGCCAACTTTGCGGTCGAGCATAACTACAAGCCAGGGCGCTCCTTCATGAGCAGCAAGCCAGGAGCAGGAATCAATCACAAAGAGTATGGAGTCACTTCGTTCGGCGTCAATGTCTACCTGGAACAAATGCTCCTTTTTCTCGGGATCGACCCGAAAAAACAACCTTTTACGATCAAAATCTCCGGGGGCCCCGATGGAGATGTGGCGGGCAACGAAATTTTGAACCTCTACAAATTCTATCCCAAAACAGCCAAACTTCTCGCTCTCACCGATGTTTCAGGAACGATCTACGACCCAGAGGGGCTCGATCTGAAAGAGATGAGCGAGCTCTTCCACAATTCTCTTCCAATCCGAAGCTACCCTCCAGAAAAGCTCCACGAAGGGGGATTTCTCCTAGATATCAAGACAAAAAGGGATGAGAGCGCCTACGCCCAGCAAACGCTGATCTGGCGAAAAAAAGGGGGAAAAGCAGTCCAAGATTGGATTTCAGGCAACGAAATGAACCAACTCTACCGGAACAATGTCCACCAAGTAAAAACCGACGTTTTTCTTCCTGGCGGCGGCCGCCCCCGCACTTTGAACGAGACCAACTATTTTAGCTACCTCGACGACACGGGAAAACCCACTTCCAAAGCGATCGTTGAAGGGGCCAATCTCTATCTCACTCCAGGAGCCAGGCGCGCCCTTGAAAAATTAGGGGTCCTCATCTTTAAAGACAGCTCCTGCAATAAAGGGGGGGTGATTTGCTCCTCTTTCGAAGTGCTCGGCTCGCTTTGCATGAGTGAAGCTGAGTTTATGAAAGAAAAGCAAGAGTATGTGAAAGAGGTGCTCGACCTGATCGGAAAAGCGGCTCTCAATGAAGCGCGCCTCATGCTCGACACTCATCAAAAAACAGGGCAATTTCTCACCGATATTTCCGACAAGGTCTCAGAGCGAATCAATCTGTTCAAATATCAATTGCTCGACTATCTCGAGACGATCCCTCTCAAAGATGAGGCGCTTCTCAAATGCCTCATGAGGTATTGCCCCCCGCTGCTC
>CAZIML010000016.1:0-4471 GCA_964540255.1 uncultured bacterium | reverse complement strand
ATCGCGGCATTGCGAAAAGGCCAGCGCGGGCTGAGGGGATTCTTTCGATGCCGGAGATCCATAAAAAAGCGGTCATTTCTTGCTATCTCGCCTCCCATCTCGTCTACAAACGGGGGCTTGACTGGAGTCCCACAATCGCCGACGTCCTGCCGATGGTGGCCAAAGACTTTTAGTTTTTAATCAACTTAAAATCAACTACTTACAACAATCATCCAGCAATCAACACGAAAGATTGCTAAAAATCTTGCTTACCGCTATATTATCTGGTATAATGCCAAGTAGGAATTAGCAAACCCATATGAAGAGCGCCACTTTTAAAAAGAGTCTCCCAGCGAAGAAAATGCCCAAGACAGACCGAGAACAGGCTGTCCTTTTGGGGGTGATCGAGCTGTATCTAAAAACGGGGAAGCCGATCGGCTCCCACACCCTCCAAGAAAGTGGTTTTGACTCTCTTAGCTCGGCCACCATCCGCAATTATTTCAGCAAGATGGAAGAAGATGGGTACCTAAAGCAGCAACACACCTCAGGAGGGAGAATCCCCACTGAAAAAGCCTTTCGCCTCTACGCCAATCATTACCGGGACGAAGGGGTTGTTGAAAAATTTCAAGAAGAGGCGATCGAAGAAACCTTAAAAAAAGAGACCAAAGAGATCGCTACCCTTCTCCACCGTTCTGCCGATGCATTGAGCGAGCTGACGAAATGCGCCGTCTTTGTCTCCTCGCCCCGTTTCGATCAAGACTTTATCCAAGATATCCGCCTCATTCAACTCGATCCGAGCAAACTCCTTTCAGTCCTGATCACCGATTTTGGATTGATCCGGACCGAAACTGTCTATTTGGAACGAGAAGTAGATCTCCCCTTTTTAAGGACGACTGAAGAATACTTTCTTTGGAGAATGAATAAAGGGGAAAAGCCCCTTTTCCGCCACGAGTCGGAAGCGAAAATGGCTCAGCGTATTTACAATGAGATCATGGTGCGCCATGTGGTGGGTTACGCCAATTTCCCTGAAGAGGACATTTTGCGCACCGGCCTCTCAAAACTCCTCGCCTACCCTGAGTTCAATGATGCGGCAGCTCTAGCGAATAGCCTCGCCCTTCTCGAAGATGAGAATCAGATGAGAGCCCTTTTAAGAGAGACCTGTAAACAGAATCAAATGGTCGCCTGGATTGGAGACGAGCTCGTCCCTTTTGTTCCGAAAGAGGCAGATTGTACAGTGATTTCGATCCCCTACCGGATCAATCAAACAATCGCCGGCTCCATCGCACTCCTCGGCCCCACAAGACTCCCCTATCGAAATCTCTTCGGCCTGATCCAACTCTTTAGCGCACAGATTAGCCAAGCTCTCACAGAGAGCGTATATAAATTTAAAATCACGTTTAGACAGCCTACTGGATCTAAACAAATCGAGGTAAAATGACAGAAGAAATTGTAGAAGAAAATTGGAAAGACAAGTCCTTGCGCGCCCTTGCCGAGCAGGAGAATATGCGCAAGCGGATCCAGAAAGAAAAACAGGAGATGGTCAGTTTCGGCATCGAAAATGCGATCTCAGAGTTTTTAGGGGCGATCGACAACTTTGAAAATGCTCTCCGCTTTGCCGAGAGCGCTGAAGGGGCCGTCAAAAATTGGGCGATTGGATTTGAAATGATCCTCTCTCAATTTAAAGAGGTGCTCCTCAACCATGGAATCGTCTCGTTCCACTCCGAAGGGAATACGTTCGATCCGCTCGTCCACGAAGCGGTTGAAATTGTAGAGACGACTGAGCATCCAGATGGAACTGTGATGCATGAATTTACGAAAGGATATAAGAGTGCGACCCGGACCATTCGCCCGGCCAGAGTAAAAGTCGCAAAACATCCTCAGCAAGCCGCTGCAGAGCCCGTATTGGAAGCCGCAGCAGAAGAATTAACAACAGAAAGAGAATAACATTATGGCACAACAAAAAAAACGAATCATCGGTATTGACTTAGGTACAACCAACTCCTGCGTTGCAATCATGGAGGGAGGCGCTACCGTCGTCATCACAAACGCAGAGGGAGGAAGAACCACTCCTTCAGTCATCGCATATAAAGGAAATGAGCGGCTCGTTGGAGTTCCAGCGAAGCGGCAAGCGGTGACAAATCCCGATAAAACGCTTTTCTCAACCAAGCGCTTTATCGGCCGGAAATTCAGTGAAGTTCAGTCAGAGATTGCCACAGTCCCTTACAAAGTGACCAAGAACGCCAATGGCGATGCGGTCTTTGAAGTGGAAGGAAAAATCGTTTCTGCAGAGGAAGCGGCCGCTCACATCCTGACAAAAATGAAAGAAACAGCAGAGAGCTACCTCGGTGAAAAAGTGACTGAAGCGGTCATCACCGTTCCCGCCTACTTCAACGACTCTCAAAGACAATCGACCAAAGACGCAGGAAAGATCGCTGGCCTCGACGTAAAAAGGATCATCCCTGAGCCGACAGCCGCGGCGCTTGCCTATGGACTCGATAAGCAACACACCGACAAAAAGATCGTCGTATACGACCTTGGCGGCGGTACTTTTGACGTATCGATCCTCGAGATCGGCGATGGCGTGTTTGAAGTTCTTTCAACCAACGGCGACACTCACCTTGGGGGAGACGACTTTGACAACGTGATCATGCAATGGATGCTCGAAGAGTTCAAAAAGGACTCAGGCATCGACCTCTCTAAAGACAAGATGGCATTGCAGCGCCTCCGCGATGCGGCTGAAAAGGCGAAAATCGAGCTCTCTGGCGTCATGACCACTGAGATCAACCAACCGTTCATCACGATGGACGCCAGCGGTCCAAAACACCTTTCCCTCACTCTCACAAGAGCGAAACTGGAAAGCCTTTGCCACAACCTGATTGAAAGAACGCTTGCTCCTTGCCAAAAGGCGATGAAAGATGCGGGCCTTTCGAACGGCGATATCGGCGAAGTGATTCTCGTCGGCGGTATGACCCGTATGCCTGCGGTTCAAGAGAAAGTGAAAGCGATCTTTGGAAGAGAGCCACATAAAGGGGTCAACCCAGACGAAGCCGTTGCGATTGGCGCTGCCATCCAGGGCGGTATCTTTGCCGGCGACGTGAAAGACGTTCTCCTCCTCGACGTCGTTCCCCTCACTCTCGGAATTGAGACCCTTGGCGGCGTGATGACTCCCCTCATCGAGCGGAACACCACGATCCCATCGCAGAAAAAACAGGTCTTCTCGACAGCGAGCGACAATCAGCCTGCAGTGACGATCGTCGTCCTTCAGGGAGAGCGTCCCATGGCGAAAGACAACAAGGAGATCGGCCGGTTTGACCTGACCGACATTCCTCCAGCTCCCCGCGGCATGCCTCAGATCGAGGTGGCCTTTGACATCGACGCAGACGGAATCCTCCATGTCTCTGCGAAAGATAAGCAAAGCGGTAAAGAACAAAAGATCAAAATCGAGGCCAAATCAGGTCTGACCGATGCAGAAATCCAGCGAAAAATCAAAGAAGCTGAGCTCCATGCATCTGAAGATAAAGAGCGGAAAGAGCAAGTTGAGGTGCGCAATGAAGCCGACTCGCTCGCCTTCCGGGCCGAGAAGTCGCTCAATGAATACAAAGAGAAAATCCCCGCCGAAATTGCCTCTCAGATCCAGAGCCGCATCGACGGAGTGAAGAAAGCTCTTGAAGGGCAGGATATCGCCCTCATCAAGGCAAAGACCGCCGAACTCCAAGAGCACATGCAGAAGATCGGCGAAGCTCTCTCCAAGGCAGGAGCTCAGCAAGAAGCGCCGCAGCAAGCAGGTCCCGCTCCGAAAGGGAAAGGACAAGAAGATGTTGTGGAAGATGCTGAAGTAGAGATTCTCGACGACGAGAAGTAATAATACTTAAGGGGAGCCTTCAGCTTCCCTAATTCTTACAGGGGGAGCCTTCCGCTCCCCCTATTTGCAATCGGTGAACTTGCAGGCGTCGAGCGCTTTCGAGTGAGGTTTTTCTTTGTAAGACGTGAAGACTAAACGGATTGCAGGATAGGTGTTTGACATCGGCGTCTCTTGCCTTTGGATCGCACTCTTCCCAAAGTCTTTCTCAATGATCAGTTCTTGGTACATATTTCCATAAAACCGTTGATTGCTAGGGAGCTCTTCCGATTTGATCACCTGTGTCTCCTCCTCGGAATCGATCGTAAAATAGCGGCCTCCCCCCTCAACGACCAGCTCCGCCGCCCGCGCCCGCGCGAGCTTTCTCGCCTCAGCCCGCCCAATCCCGTCCATCACAACCACAACCACCGTTTGCCCCCCATCCTCTTGATACTCAATGATCCGGCCTGAATCGTCCGGGAAGAGATAAACAGGGAGGAATAGGACAAAAAAAACCAAAGCAAAACGGAATAGTTTCATAAAATTAACTTTAATCAACCACATCTTTATATAAACAAACTAAATTATTTTAATCAATCAAATTATCACCATATAAAAGAATGATTTTAAATTTAGGTTTAAAGAAATGTTTAG
>CAZIML010000015.1:0-18080 GCA_964540255.1 uncultured bacterium | reverse complement strand
CAATTAGATTATTTAATCGATAATCCTGGGTACCGTCCTCCGAAAGAGGTGATGGATGCGTCTGTGGCTCACGCCGATAGAGGGGCGTTCCGAGGAAGAGTCGTGGCGATTGCTGGCTTCGTTCTGGGTGGTCTCGGACTTCTCGGAGTGATCGCGGCTGGGAACATCATTTCAGGAGCACTGATTGCAATCGCTCTTGTGGGGATGCTCTACTGCTACTTCTGCAGAGAGGCGGGCTCCTCGTTGAGAACCCTCCAGGCGAAACACTTGGAAGAAGCGAACTTGCCTTTTGCAAAAAAAGCGATTGAGATAGCGGTCAGTCCCTCTTAATTAAAGAGCGCTTTGAGCTGGCGAAGTGTTTCTTCAAAGGAACACTTCTCTTCCACTTGCTGCTTGAGAAAGCGATTCACTTTGTCGATATATTTGAGAGCAAAGTCGGCATTCTTATCCGATCCAGGTTTGTATTCCCCAATCCGAATGAGAAGCTCGTTCTTTTTATAGTTGGCGAGCACTTCTCTCACTTTTCCAATGAGCTCCATGTGCTGCTTGTCAGTGATCTGCGAGATAATCCGGCTGACCGATGCAAGAACATCGATGGCCGGGTAGTGATACTGACGGGCGAGGTCGGAGGAGAGGATGATGTGTCCATCCAGAATGGAGCGCACCTCGTCGGCGACCGGCTCGTTGAGATCGTCTCCTGCGACGAGAATGGTGTAAAAGGCGGTGATCGACCCCTTGTCCGAATTTCCCGACCGCTCGAGGAGGCGGGGGAGGATGGCGAAGACGGAGGGGGTGTAGCCGGCTCTTGCGGGGGGCTCTCCTGCGGCAAGGCCGATTTCTCTAAGTGCTCTTGCAAATCGGGTGACCGAGTCCATCATCAGGATGACCGACTTCCCTTGGTCGCGGAAATATTCGGCAATCGCAGTTCCAACGTAGGCGGCGTTGAGCCTCATTTGGGCAGCTTGATCGGAGGTGGAGACAATGATGACCGAGCGTTTCATCCCTTCTTCGCCGAGATCGTTGATGAGAAACTCGCGCACCTCCCGTCCCCGTTCGCCGATGAGCGAGATGACGTTGACGTCGGCCACCGCGTTGCGGGCGATCATTCCGAGGAGAGTCGATTTACCGACTCCGGCAGCGGCAAAAATACCCACCCTTTGTCCTTTTCCGCAGGTGAGGACTCCATCAATGGAACGGACGCCGACACTGAGCGGTTTGTGGATGAGGCTCCGTTTGAGGGGATCGGGAGGGGCGTTGATGACTGGATAGCTCTCCTCTAAAATGAGGGGCCCTTTTGTATCTTCATCGAGCGGTTGGCCAAGGCCGTTAAGGACTCGCCCCAGGAGGCCAGGGCCTACCTTGATGTGCATCGGCATTCTCATCGGAACGACTTCCGAAGAGGGGCCGATCCCTTTCATATCGCCGAGAGGGGAGAGGAGCACTTCGTCTTTCGTAAAGCCGACCACTTCGGCGGCGAGCGGCTCTCCGTCTCGCTTAATGAGGCACACTTCTCCCATTTTGACTTGGGGCACTACGGCGCGGATCAACATCCCGATCACTTCGGTGATTCGCCCGTGCACAGTTGTGAGCTCCACATCTTCGAGATGGTTCATCAACTTATCAAATGAGGGAGGGAGATCCATGGATTACAACTGGGTGTTCATGATTTGGGTGAGCGACTGGATCACTTTGCTAAGAAGCGTCGAGGTGTATTCAATTTCCTGTTGAGCGAGCCCCATCTTCACCTGGATCGACATCATGTCGCTGGGGCTTACTTGTTCCCCTTTAGCCGACAATTCTTTCAGTTTTTTTTGCACTTGGGCGATTTGGTCTTGTCCATCGTTGACCATGGCGATGAAGCGGCTGATTCCGCTCAAACCGGCGGGCATTTTTTCTTCGGGTAACTGGAGACCGAGTTTCGAGCCTGCAGCCCGAATATAGCTATTGGCGTCCCCGAGCTTTTGCTTAATCAGGTGGGACTGAGACCTTTTCAGTTTCAGCTTTTGATCTTTCACCTGTTTTTCGACAGTTCCGAGCGTGTCTTGGGTCGTTTTGGCTTGAGCTAGAAGAGAATCATACGAAACGCCGGCAGACGAAATGGCAGGGCCGCGGGCCACATCCATCGGGGAAGGGCCTCCGGCCTGCGGTGGCGTTCCTTGGGGCGTTTTCGCCTGGTTCGTCCCCTGCATGTACGATTCAAAGCCTGAGGGGGCCTGGCCGGGAGTGATCGGCTTATCGGTAGGACCGAGCGATTGGCCAGGGGTGATCCGATCTGGGCTTTTATCTGGAGGGATTGCCATTATTTACCTTTTCCAGCAGGTCCGGCTGGTTTCTTGATGAACCTCTCTACGAAGTCGATCGCGGTTCCCGCCATTTCTTTCACAAGAGGATCTTTCGATTTGAGAGTTTGCTCCAAAATCTTTTCTCCCTTTGTCGTTGAATTGGGCTGCATGCTCAGGCAAAGGCCCATAAAGGCTTTGGCCATATCGTTCTTCGGCTCGATTTCGAGCACTTCTTCAAAGTATTTGACCGCCTGTTTCAGCTCCATCTTATGGAGATGGAGGTAGCCAAATCCGATCTTGGGCAAAACATTTTCATGATCGAGCAATTCGGCGGCGCGGAATAATTTGAGCGCCGCATCTTCGTCGGCTTGATTGACGGCGATGAAGCCCGCCTCTGCAAATAAGATAAAATCCTCTGTATATTTTTTGATTGCCATAATTTTCTATCCTATTGCGGTTTTTGGTTTCTAATTGAGGCGTTGATCAACGAATTGACCTGTGAGATCAAGTTCGAGATCGATTCACCCATCTGCGTCACCTGGCTCATTTGGAACTGGAGCAAGATGAACTGTCCTGGGTTTGCAGAACTCATTTTGCTCGCGAGCGACCGGACTGATTGTACGAGTCGTTCTTGCACCTTTTGATACTGGCTGATCAAAGTGACGAAGGTGAGGGTGGTTTTCATTGGATTGTCGCCGGAACTGCTCATTTCTGTTCTCCTATTTCACTTTTCTTAAAACTTTTTGCAATGCGGTATACCCGTGCAATAGGATCCCAAGGCGATCGAAATCCTTTTCATTCGCTCCTTCGCGAAGGTGTTTTTTGATCTCATGGATCCGTCCTTCCACCTTCTCTAAGATCTCTTTTCCGCGGCTCGGTTTGCTTTTGATCTCTTTTTCAAGATCAAATGCGAACTTCTCCCGCCCTTTTTCTTCTAAACCGAACATGATCCACTCCTTTCATCGCGTGTAGTCGATTTTATATTTTAATCCATCTTTTTCAAGAAGAATCGTATTTTTCTCAATCGAAGTGATTTTCATCCCGTCGACCCGATCCCCTAAAGTATAGATCTTTCCGTTCATTTGGACGCTAAATCCTTGCCCATCGTAGGTGGAAGATCCATTGATTTGATAATTTTGGCTGATATCGATTCCCGCTTGGCTTGGATGAGAGGCGATGGCAAAATTTTTCACAGAGGCCACTCCCTTCAATCCATTCAGCTCTTTCACTAACTGCTTAAACTCGCTTTCCATTTTCTCATTATATCTGCCTGTGAGAACGACATTCCCATTCGAGAGAAGGAAGGTGACCCCTCCGAGGTTCTGGGCCCCCACGAGCGCCTGCACTTGGGCATTCAGCAATTCTTCGATCACCACGTCGTTTTGAAGCCGGTCTAAATAGGGGAAGTTGACCGTCAGATACTCAGACAATTTTGCCGCATCTGCAGCCGTTGGGATAAATCCAGAGACGACAAACTTGCCTGGAGCCGGCGAGTGAATGCTCACTCCGCGCCATCCTTCGTTGTCGCTCAATACATCGTTCATTGTTTTCCAAACTCCCTCGTCGATCACCACATTATCTTCAATCGATGTGATGAAGCCAATCTGCCCTAACCGATATTTCATCTCTTGATAGTCGACAGGGGTTAAAACGTGGCCCACTAAAAAGAGTTTGCCGCTTCCCGGATTATAAGAAAATTGGACGTCGGTGAATTTTTCCAAAGACTCTTTGATTTCCGATACTGGCTCTTTTTGGACGACTTCAATTCCCTTGGATTTAAATAATGAGAAGAAACTCAAAAACATAATGAGGAAGATCGCAGCGACCGATCCTGCCATGATTAAATACTTGGGAGGGACCGGCTCTTTTTTCCAATCTCTTTTTTCAGCGACTTCCGCAACGGCCGGCTCAGCCGCCTCTTCTTTGGGGGCTTCATAGATCGGAACGACAGGGGAGTAGATCGTCTCTTGGGGCGCTTCCCGATCGACGATCATGAAAACGGTGGTCCCTAAAGCGATCAGATCCTGGGGCGTCACCACCTGTTTATCGGCGATTAAAATGCCATTCACAGTCGTTCCGTTTTTCGAACCGAGATCCTCGATTTCGATCACTCCCTCTTGGCTTACGCTCAATTTGGCGTGGTGTCTGGAGACGCTTAAATCTTGGAAGACGATATCGGAGCTATTCGGATCTTTCCCGATCGTATAGGCGCGCCCTTTCTCGATCCCGATCTCAGCCCCAGCATTAGGCCCTGAGATCACTTTCAGCATCAGGGGGGCCTCGGAAATGAGGTTGAAGGGCAACTCCTCATCCCCTGCAGAATCCTCGAAAATCGTGTCGTAGGCGGTCATTTCGGGCTTTGGAGGGGCGGGGGGGATTCTCAGCTCATCCGGCTCGATCGCCCTTTTTTCGGGCGGTTTCTCTACATCTTTCCTAACTTCTTCAATCTCAGGCTCTTCGATATCTCCGAAGATATCGTCGTAGCCCCCCTTCTTTTTCTTGGTTGGGGGAGATTCTTTAGCGGGGATCTCTTCTTCGGAGTAGAGGAAGACAGTGTTGCCGATTTGGATTCGATCGCCCTCTTTTAAGAGGACGGCCGCCTCTTTTTCCTCATCGTTGATGAGGGTGGGGTTGACGCGGGAGAGGTTTTTGAGGTAGATCCCTTCGGGGGTTTTATTGAGGCGCGCTTGTCTTCTTGAAACGGTTTCGTCGGCGACGACCCAATCGCAGCCGTCATCTCGACCGATGGTCCACTCGGTTCCATCTTCTAGTTTTAAGACTTTGCCCCTGTCGGGTCCTTCTTCAGCAATGAGGTGCGCTGGCATTAATATACACTTTGTTCATTTACAAGTTTTGTTACTTCATCGCGCCAAAAAATCAGATAATTCATGAAATCTTCGACAGTTTCCTTGAAAGTCTGATAGTTCATTTCATACGGCAATCCTAAAGAGAGTGTCAAGAATTTCTCTTGTGCATCCATACCGATTCTAGTTCCGCCGGTTCCTTGGCCGAGCAGATTCGCTCTCATTAAATGGATGAAGATTTCTTCTTTTTTCTTTTCAGGAGCGGGACAGATTTTAGCATGCAGGGCGACTCCTGGGTCAAGATCTTTTAGATGGAGCGCATCATTTCCTAGCTTTAAGGGGAAAAACTTTTCCTCATTGAGTTTCGGAATGGAATCGATATCGAGTTCTTTGCAGAGTTGCACCAAATAATCGCGAAGCATGGGAACGGACCCTCTGCCCTATTATTCCTGGTTGCCTAGAAATTTTACAAGGAGAAAATAGAAAAAAAAAGGCCCCGATTTTAAGTCGGAGCCTCTTTGGAGGAAAAAAAAGAACCTTGTTCTTATGCTCTCATGTTGTCTACTTCTGCAAGTGAACCCATGTTTTGAAGAACCTGGCCTACGTGCTGTTTCGCACTTTCAAAGGCGCCTGTAGTCACGTTGCTGTTGGCTGCGTTCGAGTCTTTCAGGTAGTCAGCGCCTGTTTTCGCAGCTTCGTACTGAGCTCGTTCACTTTGCTGTGCAGCGCTTCTTTGCTGCGCAGTTCCTCTAAGGACTGACCCAACGCTTCTTGCAAAGGTTCCATAACGATCAAAGAACGTGGTCTGCTCATTTTGACGTTTCTCAATCTGAGAGTGGGTATTTGAGATCGTCTCATTCGCAGCGTCGATCGCTTGTTGTTTGAGAGCCTCTGTGGGAGGATTTTGAAGGCCGGTTTCTGTTTCCCCGTAGGCTCCGCTCTTTTTCGGATCGTAGGGTTGAACCGGTTGACCGTAATTAAATCCATTTTGTTTAACGAATTTATTCTCAAAGTCGTTTGCTGCAAGCTGCTGCCCTTGTCCTTTTTCTGATAGCGCAGGCTCGAGCTCTTTATTAGCAGGAACGCTTGCTTGAAGGTGGCTCAGCGCATTATTTGCATTCGTCAGCTTTTCCTGATTCGCTGCAATGTCGGAGTTGAGGCTCAGCCCTCTTGCATAACCGGCTCCTGTCCCTGCAATTCCCATGCTTCCTTCTTCAATAGATCCGAAAGCATCTTCTCTGGTTGAGTTACTAGTCGCTTCAAGACTTTGCTGCGTAAAGAGAGCTGAACCTTTCACCCCTTCTTTTCCTATCTGTGCTTGAGAGAGTTGTTGTTTCAGATAATTTTGACTCAATTCTGTATAGTCTTCTACAAGTGTAATCATCACTTGGGCTGCATTCGCTGCAAGTCCTGGAGAACATGAATTTAAATCCATAAAACCTCTTTTTCCTTTATTATTTTTTTATTAAGCGAGTACACCCGAAGCATTTGCCATGTATTTATAAGGATCTGCTAGGTGGGCAAAGTTTTTTCCAATCATTTGGAACTCTCTGATTGTGCTCTCTTGCTGTTTGTTATCTGTTTGGATATTTCCTTGCAGATTTTTCATGAGGCCGTTGAAGAGGGTGTAGCTTCCTTGCGCACCCGCCTGTTCTTCCAAGGCATCGGCTTGGTTTTTCTCTGCAACTCCAGCTGCGATCGTGAATCCCCCTGAGGAGATTGCCAGCGCGGCAGTCAAGTTATGACAGAGAGAGCGGATTGTAGCCGTTGTCTCTTTAGAGCAAAGCTCGATTCCCGTCCCTGTGTTTGCAGATCCAGAGGTGAGTAAAAGACCTCCGATGATCGTCACAGCCATCGCAACTGCTTCCAAAAGGGGAGTGACCCAAGATTGTTTGGATCCCGATTTTTTCCCCAGCCATGCAGCGCCTGTCCCCAGAGGGTTCAAGATGATGCTCGTCTGAAGGATCGAATCGGACACTAAGCTGCGGGTCGTTGCCGCAACCGATTGTTTGGTCACTTGAGAAGAGCCGTTGGCCGCCGCATCGCCGGCAGCGCCATCCGCTGCTCCCTCTTCGAAAAAGAGGCTCGCTCCATTTCCAGCTGCGCCAATAGCGACAGCTACGATTGCGATCATGATGACTTGGCCTGCAAAGTCTGATCCAGTAAGGTGGCTAAATTCTTTGGCTCCCATTTGAAGCGGGTTCTTGTCTGCGGGCAAGGCCATCATCACAGTCATTGTGATTGCGAGAAGTCCTGCTGTCAAACCGCAAGTAAATACGGTAGCTACAGCCATTACGGCGGCTGCAACAATCCCCAAAATTCCGCCGATGCGGCTTTTCTTCGCAGCCTCTTCGGCAGCTCTTTCTTCAGCTTCGATCTTCTGAATCATCGCTTTTCCCTCGGCGACGATCCCTTGGAGAAACTGATCGCCCATCTCTTTTTGCAGGGTGGAGTTTGCCGCCATCACTTTTGTGATCATCGCTTCAGCGGCTTGCACCGCCTCCATCATTTTAACCATGGCCGCCATGAATTGATCCGGGTCAACTCCGTTGTAAAACACAGGCTTTGGAGCCGCTGTTTCTTCTGCAGAAGCTCCCTTGGGATTCAGCTCCACAATTTTTGAATGTTCCCTTAAAGGAAGATTCGGACTGATTTCTATATTTGTGATTGCCATAAAGCTCCTTACCCTCGTCCCATCATTTGCGACAGGTTGCTGCTGATCGACAGAAGCGATGAGGTGTTTGTCATCAGAGATTGAGTTGATGTTCCCAAGTCTTTGACGGTTTGAGATTCTTTATCTAACTCTGATTGTGATTGCTGCATCTGATTTTGCGCATTTGTTTGGTCTTGGTTGTAGGCAAGCTGCAACCGGCTGATGGTTGATGCGTATTCACCCGAGCTCGGGTCTCCCGCGCCTGGCAATTTCGCCCCAGCGTTAGTTGGATCGCTTTTCGGGTCGATGTAGGCTGCTAATTCTCGATAATCGCTCCCCAGCACGCTGTTCATCGCCGCGGCTTGTCCAGAAACAACCGATCCCCATGCTTCGGCGCCTGTGTCCCAAGCCATCGATAATCCGTTTGTTGAATCAAAACACTTCATGATGGCTGCTAAAGCCATCTGTTCCCCATCAAACGCTGATGGGTGACTCGCAGGTGTTGCGCTAATATGACTGATACTTGATATTGAATGTGACATAATTTAATAACCTTTTATTACCTTATAATATTAATATATAACAAAATTATTTGTTTGTAAATTTAATACTTCATAATGGGATTATAAAAAGGGCCGTTTAAAACGGCCCATCAAGTTTATGCTTTGGACATCGCTTGGTTGGTCGCCTGTACTAACTGGGTGACGCCGCCCAAGAATGTTTTCAGGGTATTGACAATGGTGTTGTCATTGTTAGAAACCTGGGACATCTCTGTCTGGATCGCTTGCGATCTGTCAGTAAACTGTTTGGTCAGTACCTGAAACTGATCGGGAATTACTGTAGTCTGCCCTTGCGATAGACTATTTAAGTCTAGAGCCAGGTTCGTGTAATTTCCACTCCAATAGTCGTTACTCATTGGATAAGGCGATGTGCCTGTTACAGGATTATTGAAAATGGTCGAGTAGGCTTCCTCAATATTACCTTTCAAAGAATCTGCATAAGGGTTGAACTCTGCGTCGATGAAGAGGCGCCTTAAATTGTCCATCCACTCTTTTGCGTGTGCGGGAGAATCCTTAAAATATCCTGAAGTATTGTACTCATTCAATAATTTCTGAAGATCATTCTGGTGTTTTGTAAGCCAGTTGGTTGAGTAGGCGTAACCTTGGAGGGTGTCGTGGTAGCTATTATCTTTCATATTTCCTAAAAGGACCATCAAGATGATGAGAGCGAGCATTGGATTGCCCTTGGTCGCGCCGTAGAGCTGGTCGAACATGGTCTTGAAGAGCTCATTCGTCGCATTCGCATATTTGGCTCCAGGGCCGAAAGTATTATCATAGAGGACATCTTTGAAGATATATTCAGCAAAGATCTCTTGCCCATCCGATCCCATCAAGTTGATCGCATGTCCATCTTCGCTAGGTCCTCCTTCATCTGAAGAATAAAGCTGAAACACTGGGGCAGATCCCTTCATGTCCCAGAAGTCATTCTGCAAAGTGGCCTCTGCGGTTGGGTCGGAGTATTCATTGAGCGCGGCTACGATCGGACCGACGATCGGATCGGAGGCAGAGGCTCCTGCGAGAGGTCCTCCTGGACCTGTTAATGAATGAATGAATGCCATCATCCCTGCGTAGGCTTTGGTTGGGTCTGGAGGAGTTCCGATGCTCTGTGAATAGACAAGGAGAAGTTCCGCTTCCATCACCTGTTTGAAGAGCCCTCCATTCTGCTGAAAAAAGGCTAAGGTGGCAGGGTCGTTCTTGTCTGCTTTTGCCATCTTAATGACAAACGCGAGGATATCTTGGAGGTTATCGCCTGCGCCGTCGTTATTTTTCATTGCTTCCAGCATCGACATCAATGTGTTTAAGTCTCCGCTATTCCCATATGGAGTGATCGACGTCCCAGAAGGATCCCAATTCCAATTAAAATAGGGGTCGCCGTCGACTGGGTCAGTGGCCCAATTCAAGCCCCAAGGCTGGTCTTCTTGCGAAGCTGAGCTGCTTTCTATGATTCTCTCTATCATTGGTTTTTCCCTATTTTTTTATTAATTATTAAATTCGTTATTAAAGCCATTAGTGAAGCCGTTTAAAGCGGCCTCGATCGCAGCGGGGGTAAATCCCGAGCTTTCGATGTTGGCAATCATTACGTTCAAGTCTGTAAAAAATGCGTTCGTATAGTTTTTGATCGATGGGTTGGTCGGCAAAGGTTTTTGCGTTGGGTCGAGTAGGTTCGAGATCCAGCTCCAGCTCCAGTTTCCTGAAGGGGAGCCCCATTCTGTGTAAAGGTAGGCTCCGATCACCGACACTCCATAAGTGGAAAAAACCGGCGGGCTTAGCGGATGGTTAGGATCTCTTGTGGCAAAGTATGAGTCTATTGAGCTTGAGTAGCCAGAGCGGTCTAAGTCAACAAAAAGCATTTCCATCCCAAACGGCAGCTTCATATTGTCGGTAGTGGGTGTTCCAGAAATCGAAGGGAATGGGTGGTTTGAAGTGATGTTGTTCAAGTAGTCCATAATATTCGGACCTCGGGGGCCGCCCATATTGTCGAGCGTATCGGTCCACCATGCATTGAATGTGGCAGGAAGGGTCGTTCGATTTACATTCGTGACAGCTTGAGCAAGAACTTGCTGCATCGCAGGGTCCAATCCAGTCGATGGGACCGAGTCGATGAACGTTTTGATCGAATCCATTTCTTCGATCAGCCATGCCGCTTCCCCGTTTCCTTGATTCGCAAATTGGAGGCGATTCAAAAGGAGGTGGTAATAGGCGATCTGGCCCATGATCTCGAGTCCGCCGTAGTTCGGGTCGAGAACCGGTGTTGCATTCAACTCAACTGCTGATGCCCCCATCGTGTGGTGGGCTCTATCGATGCACGTCATATTTATCCTGTGATCCATGTTTTATTAGTTTTTCTAAGCTTTTTTTTCGGCTCGGGCCTTTCAAGCGCCTCTTTTGTCGATTCGAGGATTTGTTTTGTCTTCGTTGAGAATGTTTCGGTTTGGGCTAACTGCTCTAATTGCGACGGGTCGATCCCCATCGATTTGCAGAGTTTCGCCGCTTGAGCTTCCAATGCTTTTCGCATCTCTTGCGCTTTTTTGATCCCTTCCGCTTTTTGGATGGGATCCCCTGAGTCAATCAGGCTTTGGACCGTTTGGAATGTTTGCAAAGCCCCTATAAGGCTTGCTTGGAGCTTTTCTGGGGTAAAGCTCCCCATGTCATCCAAAGTCTCTATAAGATCTAAAAATGATGAATCGTTCATGTTTTAATAATTCCGTATTATCCCTTAAAGCTATTATGCCACAGAATTAATTTAATTGTAAAGGTTTATTTTATTCAATTTATCACAAGTTGTTGATTGTTAGTTATATAAGCAATATTAGGATTAATTTTGAAATACAATTTGATTGAGATTTAATAATATAATTGTTAATATTAGTGTAAATATTAATAAGGATTTATGTCAGCAGCAGCTCCATTAAGACCACCTATAGGTAGCATCGTCCGTGTTTCAGGACCTCCAAAAAAGGAAGAGGCAGAAGTGGACGTCGAGATGAATCAGCTCCAGGGGGCTGAGATGGTCCGGATTGACCCAACCCTAGAAGACCAGGGCGGGCAGCTTCAAACCTTTTTCGGGAATCTTCATGGCCTTCAATCGACCGACCCTCTCATCGATAAAGAGGGGAACCGAGAGAAAATGGAAAAAGCCTACAAAGCGATTAAAGAGCAATTCAAGAAAGAGGGGAAGACAATAAAAACCATTTGGCCCAAGAGTTCGAAGATCGATTGGGTCGATGAGCAAGGAAAGGCGGGTTTTACCGAGTTAGATAGCAGCGATCCAAACATTCAAGCGCTCCGCGACATCTATCGATCCGACAAAACCGAAGGGAAGAATGGGAAAGAGGGGAAATCTCGTTATGATGTTGAGTCATGGCCCTGCAGACCCGTCGGTGTTCGGGGCGATATGAATGGGCCGCCGCCTCTTCAAAAAGAGACTGAGCGCCTCCAGAAAGTCACAGGAGTTTATAGGGAGTCTCATCGCCTTCATGCCATTGCAGATCCTAAAATGGTCCAAGCTCAGAAAACGGAGAGATTGAGGCTGGGGTCGATTGCAGAGCTTTTCATGGGCTATATCCCAGAAATGTTGGAAGCGAGAAGAAAAGAATTAGCTGAGGAATTAGCCCAAAAGCGACCTCCTCCCGAACGGGAAGCGGCTCTAAAGGATCTCGTTACTCACCTCGAGCAGCTCCGAGACCGTCCCATCGATAAATTTGCCGTTAAATGGGCCCTCACCCACCCGATTCCCACAGGGGATGCTGCAGTTGTGAAGGAAGCCTTTGAGGCAAGAGTAAAAGAACTCGAAGAGATGATTGTTAAAGAGAAGGGGGAGAGCTCAAAGCCGGGCCCTGGGGCTCATGTCATTCCAGGCTTGCCTACTTTGATGAAAGGGATTTATGCCCTTCGCGGAAGTTCCGAAGATGAGCTTCAGCCCAAAGAGCGGGAGTATATTCACGATGTGGCAGCTCTCGGAATTATGCATTCGGAAACTGCTACTGAACGATATTTGTATAAGAGCGCTGTTCCCAAGCAGAAGAAAGACTGTTTGGAGCAGATCGTGGTCAAATTAGTGAAGGCGGTTGCAACTGGTTCAAATCTCGATACCGCTATCGATGAATTTACGCGCCATCCGATTTTAAATGGGATGCTCTCAGTCCTCCCCCCGGCTGAACAAATCGCTATTAAAACCCAACTGGCAGAGCGGGCACGGTTACTCTGTAATTTTGCAAATCAATTGAAGGATTTCAGGATTCGAGCAAATATTTCTCCTCCTTCTCTCCAATCGTCCAAGGTACTATTGAATGAATATAAGGATTATGCCGAGCGTCTTTGGTCCGAAATGCTTCAGGATAAAGACCTCCTCTCAACCACCCCCCCAACAATTACCGAAGATCATTTTAAGAAATAACCTAACCCCCTTACAGTAAGTATTATAAAATATTGTATTACAAAGGAAAATGTTTATTTACATTTATTATTATTTGGGATATAATAATTCGTATAAACAAATAATAAATATAAATAACGGAGATAATATGACAACGCAGACTTTAACTGATGTACAGTGGCAAGAATTGGAATCGCTTTTCCCGAAGCCGGAAAAACGGGGGAGAGGGAAGCCTCATACTGAGTGGCGCAAAGTGGTGAACTCGATCTTGTATGTGTTGTCAAATCGAACGAAGTGGGACTCGCTTCCTAAAGAAGAGCAATTTGCTTCAAAGTCAGCGGCTCACCGTTGGTTTAAGATTTGGAAAGGCAACGGCCTTTTAAATGAGATTTTAACTCGTCTTCAAGATCTTTCGATGTTGGATCAAGAAGTGAAAATGCCAAGTACCCGGATGCGCATGCCTAAAATGCAACCAGAAACAATGTCTGCAGTTTCTCTCGCAATGAGCACCCTTTAATTTTTACCAGAAAATCCACGGATTATCCGTGGATTTTCCTTCAGTTAAGACCAAAGAGCGCTCATGGGGAGAGCATAGAGATTTTCTCCAAAAGCGATTACATCATTTCCAGGGTAGAGTACGATCCCTCGAAGAAATAAGGATTTCATCTCTTCCTTGAGGTGGCGAAGGCCCTTGAAATCATCTGAATGGATCGTTTCACTGCTTTTAATTTCGATTCCAACGAGTTCTCCAGCTTTATTTTCTAATACTAGATCAACCTCTATCCCTGTAGCCGTTCGATAGTGATAGCTCGAGAGGCGTAAAGTGGACCAGCTTATCAATTTTTCGATTTCTAGGACGACAAACGACTCGACGAATTTCCCGATCAATCCAGGTTCAGTCAATATTCTTTTTTCATCCGCGCCAATTAAATAGGCCATCAGTCCAGAGTCAGTCACGTACACTTTCGAATTTTTGGTCATTTTTTTTGTTGGGTTTTTATGCCACCCTGGTTGCCTAATGATCAAAAAGAGCGCTTCTAGCAAGGTCAAGTAGAAACTTAATGTCGTGCTAGGAATCCCTGTGGTGCGGGACAGCTCGGCGATATTTAGCAAAGAACCTGATCTATGGGCGAGCAACTGCAGTAAGTTGGGGATTTCGTCTAGTTTACGAATCTGAGCTAAGTCTTGAATGTCTCTTTCAAGAAGAGTGCGCAAGTGATTATTAAACCACTCTTCCTGTAGATCCGGGGGGAGTTTTTGGACTGATGGGTATCCCCCTTGAATGAGGGCGTGAGTCATTTCTTCTCTTTTCCAACGCTCATACTGTCTTGAGGCCCACCTAGGGGCGAAAATCATTTCAAGGAAGGGAGTGTCGGTAGCCTTGAGTTCCGTTTGGCTAAGAGGCCACAGATGGTGGATGAACATACGGCCGGCAAGCGAATCGTTAAGTCGGGGAGCTACCAGAGGATTGGAAGAACCGGTGAGGATGTACATTCCGGGGGCCCGATTTTCGTCCACTTTAAGTTTCAGTGGGAGTGCAAGCTCAGGGGCTCTTTGAATTTCATCGATAATCAGGTGGGATGGATATTGCTCGAGCAGCCCCATCGGATCGCTTTTGGCCCCATTCAAGAGGCGAAGGTTGTCAAGGGTGATGAAATCCCAACCTTCCTGGGTGCCCAACTCTTTGACAAGGGTTGTTTTCCCAGTTTGCCGCCCTCCAGTCAGGAGGATGATGGGGCTGGCTGTAAGAGATCTTAAGAGCTTGGGTTTTATGTATCTCGGATAAGTCATGGATAATCCACGGGTTTCTCGTGGATTATCATCGGTTATTCCGTGGATTTTCTCAATATATTTCTAACTCACTGTAAAACAGTGAGTTACGCAGACTTGTCGCGGATGACTTTGGGGGGTTTATTGTCCACAATCGACTCTTTTTCAATCACAATTTCCCGAATTGAGGGATCCGAGGGGACCTCGAACATGAGGTCGCGGAGAGTGTTCTCGGTGATCATCCGAAGAGCTCTGGCTCCTGTCCCAGTATCCTTCGCTTTTTGAGCCATCGCTTCAAGGGCTGATTCAGTGAATTCGAGCTTCACATTTTCTTCAGCGAAGAGATGTTGGTACTGCTTCACAATCGCGTTTTTCGGCTTTGTGAGGATGTCGACAAGGTCTTGCGTCGTCAGTTCATTGCAGTTGGCGATACTATTGAAGCGACCCACGAATTCGGGGATCATTCCAAACGAGATCAGATCTTCTGGCTCCACTTTTGAGAGCAGGTAGTTGGTCTCATGGGTATCGATCGCCTTCTTCGTAGCAGCGTCGAATCCGATAGTGCTTTTCCCAAGCCGTTTTGCGATCATTTTATCAAGGTGGACGAATGCGCCCCCGACGATGAAGAGAATATTTTGGGTATTGACCTTGATATACTCTTGATTCGGATGTTTCCTTCCCCCTTTGGGAGGGACGTTGGCGACAGTTCCTTCAACGATTTTTAATAGGGCTTGCTGCACCCCTTCGCCCGATACATCGCGAGTGATCGAGACGTTCGAAGTGGTTTTCCGGATCTTGTCGATTTCGTCGACATAGATGATCCCATGTTCCGCTTTGGCGACATCATAGTCAGCGGCTTGCAAGAGGCGGAGGATGATATTTTCGACATCTTCTCCCACATAACCTGCTTCAGTGAGGGTTGTCGCATCGGAGATTGCGAAGGGGACGTCGAGGATGAGGGCGAGAGTTCTCGCCATCAATGTTTTTCCAGAGCCCGTAGGGCCAATCAGCATTACGTTTGACTTACTGTATTCTATGCCGGACGGTTTGCCGAGCGAGCGGATCCGCTTATAGTGGTTATAGACCGCCACTGAGATCGTTTTCTTTGCCGATTCTTGGCCGATGATATATTCGTCGAGATGGGCTTTGATCTCTTTGGGCTTGAGAAGCTTCATCTCATAGTTGACCGGCTTTTTTTGGACGATATCGACGCAAAGGCCGACGCATTTGTCGCAAATATAGGCGTTTGGCCCTGAGATGAGCTTTTCAACAATATCTTCCGTTCGGCCGCAAAAAGAGCAGCTCGCTACTTCATTGCTATTTTTTTTCGTCATACGCTCTGAATTAGTTCTGGGGCTTTAGCTGAGCCAGCTCCTGTCAATGGGGTGGGCTTGGCGATATGATCGACAATCCCATACTTGAGGGCCGCATCAGGGTCCATGAAGAAGTCTCTTTCTGAGTCTTCGATCACTTTTTCAATCGATTGGCCAGAAAAGCGGGCCATTAAATTCGCTGTAATTTTCTTCAATTCCAAGATCTCTCTCGCTTGGATATCGATATCTGCCGTAGTTCCCATCACTCCGCCATGAGGTTGGTGGATCATGATCCGGCTGTGGGGGAGGGCAAACCGTTTTCCCTTCGTTCCTGCAGCGAGTAGGATTGCTGCCATCGAGGCGGCTTGGCCGATGCAGTAGGTATTGACATCGCATCCAAGGAAAAGCATTGTGTCGAGGATCGCAAGTCCTGCGGTGATTTGACCGCCGGGGGAATTGATATAGAGATTGATGTCTTTTTTGGGGTCTTCCATCTTTAAAAACAAAAGCTGGGCAACGACCACGTTGGCCATTTGATCGCAAATTTCAGTGCCGATAAAGATGATCCGGTCTTTTAAAAGACGGGAGAAAATATCCATGGAGCGCTCGCCGCGCCCTGTATCTTCGATGACGTAGGGAGTTAAAGACATAGGCCGATCCTCTTGGTTGATATATACCCAATACTAGAGTGACTCAACGCACTTTTCAAGCTTTTTTGTCGCCGAGGATAAAGTCTTGTGCCTTAGCTAAAATCACCTTAGAGAGGGCGAGGGCATAAACTTCCTTCGGCATTTTGTCGATCTCTACATTTCGTCCGGCGTGGGATTGGTAAATCGAAATGGCCTCATTTTGCACTTCTTGATGCGTCACGGGGATCTTTTCGCTTTGGACGATTTGCCGAGAGAGATAGAACAATCGGACAGCCTGATGAGATTCCTCATTGAGCTTGTCTTGCAATTTGCCTCTCTCTTCTTGAGACATTTTATTCCAGTTCGCTTTGAACTTGGGATCGTTTTTAAGTTGCTCGAAGCGATGCTTCACTTCGGTGTTGACAAGGGAAATGGGTAGATCAAAGGTGTAGGTATCAACCAAGTAATCGTTCACCTGTTCTCGCAATTCGGTCTCTACCTTCTCGTCTGCTTGCTTATTGAGCAAATCGGAGATTGATTGTCTCATGTGGGCGACATCTTTTGCTCCCACTTTCGCTGCAAACTCGTCGTTGAGTTCAGGCAACTCGGCTTCTTCCACCTTGAGGATTGAGAGGCGTACATTTTTAGGCTTGAACTCCTCTTTTTCTTTCTCGGTCGCGGTTTCGTCTACTTCGCTCACTCCGTTCAGTACATCGCCCGCTTTGGCTCCTTGGACGAGATTTTTCATCCAGTTCGCCATTCTTTCTTTAGAGACTTCAAAACGGATGTGGTGGAACACGTTGGTCGTCACATCTCCCTCGACGGTGTCGAGGTCGATCATAATGTAGTCCCCATCTTGAATGGGGCGGTCGTTAACCTGTTTCCAATTGGCGTAGAAAAAGCGCATCTGTCGAACAGCTTCTTCGATCTGTTTCTCTGCCACTTCAGCTTTTTGAACCGGTTTTGGGACAAAGCCAGCTCGATCTACCTGGGGAATTTTCGGCTCGGTCTCAAAAGAGAAGACGACTTCAGCCCCTTCTTCGTCGGAGTGTTTTTTGAGATCAAAAGAGATTTGGGAGTTGTTGTTGAGGACGGGAACTTTTGCAACTTTCTGAGCGGCGACAAAAGAGAGGTCGGCGATCGCTTTGTGCATCTGTTTTTCCACATCGGCCGGAAATTTTTTCAAGATCATTTCATCGGGAGCTTTCCCTTTTCGAAAGCCGGGGAGGGTCACCTCTTTGGCGACTGATTTAACCGCGTTTTTTCTGGCCTGTTTGACCATTGCTGAGTTCGTTTTTACATGCAATTCAACGCGGCAGGCAGACTTGTGGTGCACTTGGACGCGGACTTCTTCATTGATTAATTCTTCAGTTGCTTGGGTCACGAGATCACTCCAGAAATTAAAAGATAGCGGGCGATGAGGTTCGAACTCACGACCCTCACGTTGGCAACGTGATGCTCTACCACTGAGCTACACCCGCATGTTTAAGTTCGAAATTATAGGCCCGGAAGCCTTTTTTCAGCAAGAAAAAAATGAATACTCGTGTTTAATTTATTCTATCTTCGCCACCCGGATGCCATGGACCACACTTAATAAGCCTTTTCACAGTGAGCCAGAGTCCCTTTAAGAAGCCATATTTGGAAAAAGCTTCGATGGAATATTTCGAGCAAGAAGGTGTAAAGCGACAATTCTT
>CAZIML010000014.1:8512-18732 GCA_964540255.1 uncultured bacterium | reverse complement strand
GAAGCCACTCAATTGTATTCTACTAAAGTTAGTAAACACAAAGAGATGGCAAAGACCATCCCAGAGAAAATTAAGGAATGGGGCGATCTCTACGGAAAATGGGCCCAAATAGCCCCCGAAACACCGGTTGGAATTCGAGACGCAGAAAATGGTCAATTTGCAAAAGAAGTCGACAAGTATATTGAATTCAGAGCGATGCGTGATGATTTAGTTACAATTAGAGAGGTTTTCGATCGAGTGATTGGAGAGTGCACTCCTCCTCAAATCGATGAAAGGCAACTGGAGATCATTGAGAGAACAGGATTTAGTATGGATCAGTTCCGGGCCAAGTACAAAGAATTGTTTGAGCGCGACTTCGAAGTGTTAGGGGAAAGAAGACGGGAAGTGAACGATTTGTATGAAGAAGTAAGAGGAAACCTTCTAAACTTAAGAGTCGCCGGAGAACCGTTGGCGCGCCTCTGCACACTCGCTCGCAAAGAGGGGGGGATTGGCACTCAGCTCTATGGAGCAGCTTCTGCTGCACTCAATTTTGCAACTTCCAGGACCCCTGCATTCACAGCAGCAGTTCAGAAACGCCTCACAGAAAAAGCGGGTCAGATTAAATAATTACTCCAAAACTGTTGAAGGGGCGCTGATCGAAATCGGGAGGCGCCCCTTCGCGGCTCGTTCCCCTTTAAGGACAGCGAGAAGGGCCCTCTGTGCATCAGGATCGTTTTCATAGGCGACCAATACCGTTCTTGGAAGGGCAAATTGATGGAGGAGGTAGGGCGTCGTAAAAAGGCATACGATTGCCTCTTTTCCCAACGCCTCAATTTGGCGGATCGCTTCCTGGGTTAGCGCCTCTTTTTGATGAATGGCGACAACCGTTATTTCCCCCTCTCCCTTCAACTCATTGCCCAATAGGTCGTCTGTCCCAAAGCTGAGATACCGAACGTTTGAAGGGATGGGAAATCGCTCCTCTCCAATGAGGGTGATCGCCTCTTGATAGAGCCTTTTTTTCAGCTCTAGGGCTTTGGGGGTATGGAGAGAGAGGATCCAGTCTTCAGGAGTAGGGATGGGTTGGATCCTTGCTTTGGCGTCTAAAATCCGCTCCACTGTTTGATCGAGCTCGTTCAGATCGAGCTCTTCCGAAAGGTAGGCCTCACGGAGAGCTTCAAAGGCGTGGGGAATTGTTTCGCGGAGAATTTGGTCTACCCGGGGAGCTATGTGATCGCCATAGAGGAGAAGATCAGCTCCCCCCTTCCGAGCGAGGAGGGCAATTTCAACAGAGCTCATGTGATTTGTAAGAGCCTTCATGTTGAGTCCGTCAGTGATGATCAGGCCTTGAAAATGGAGTTCATTCCGAAGGAACTGGGTACAGAGAGGGGAAAGGGATGCGGGAAGGGAGGGGTCGATCGAGGGGACGAGGAGATGCGCGGTCATGAGGGCTGGAATGTTTTCTTTGATGAGCTTTTGAAAAGGGATCCATTCGACTTGGCGGAGCCGCTCGATTGAGTGGGGAATGAGGGGAAGCTCGCGGTGAGAGTCGACAGCGGTGTCGCCATGGCCGGGAAAGTGTTTAGCGCAAGAAAGGAGTCCTGCTGATGCAAGCCCTTGGCTGAAAGCTGAGACGCAATCAGCTACCCGGTGAGGATCTTCCCCAAAGGAGCGGATCCCGATGATCGGGTTGGCTGGGTTATTGTTCACATCAGCGACAGGGGCTAGATTCATGTGAATCCCGACGAGGCGCGCTTGCCGGCCGATTTCTTGGCCTAATTCGAAGAGAAGGGAGCGATCTTGTATGGCGCCCAGCGTCATATTGCGGGGAAAGGAGAGGACCCCGCTCATCCTCATCCCAAGTCCCCATTCAGCATCGGCTGAGATGAGGAGCGGGAGGGGTGATTTGGCTTGAAGGCGCGAAAGAAACTCGACCTGGGTGATCGGGTCCGACTGTTTCACGATCCCATTTCCAATGTGATATTTTTCAATGAGATCGACCCATTCTTCAAAATGCTCCTCCCCTCTTGAGGGGCAAATCGGGAGCATGAACAATTGCCCAATCTTCTCATCAAGACTCATTTCCGAAACAGGGGAAGAAAAAAGAAAAATAGGAAAAATGAAAAAGAACAGTCTCAAAAGAATTTGCTCAATAAGCGAGAAAGGTCGTGGTAGGTGACAAAGATGAAAAACCCGATCAAGAGCGCCACAAAAGGAATGATCAATCGCTCCATGGTTTTTGCTTTCATCGGCCGCTTTGTAAACATTTCAATGAGGGAAAATAGAATATGCCCCCCATCGAGAACAGGGAGGGGAAGGAGGTTCATGATTCCTAAATTGAGGCTGATGAGAGCCATCCAGAAAAGAGCCTCTTTGCCTCCAACCATCCAGCTTTGGTGGACGATCTGGACAATTCCGACAGGGCCAGCTACATACTTGGGGTTGGCAGAGCCGGTGAAAAGGCTTTTGAGAGTCCGGTAAGTGTCTTGGAATACCTCGGAAAATTGCTGCAGCGGGCTCGGATTGTAGCGAACTGGGCGGTCGACGAGAGGAAGTCCTAAAATCACTTTACTCTGGCTTTTTTCAATCTGATGAATCGCCTCTTCCCGTTTGCGAGGGTCTTGGATCGCCTCTACTTCTTTCCGGCTTTGGGCAAGCTCTTCGGCTAACTGAGCCTTTTGAGTGTCTGTCAGGGGAAATTGACTCAACGGTTTCGGGACAATCGGATCTAGGAGATGAAGATCGCCGCTGGTTTGAACGGGCACATCCGTTCCAATTGAAGCAATGATTTGTTGAAGTGCAGCTTTGTTGAACTGATCGAATTGAGCGTCAGCCTTCGTCCAAAGAACTTGGTTGGTCGCGGCGGGATTTCTCTCGACAATCATCAACAATCGGCGGGTCTGGATCTCGGAGAGAAGCTCGAAGGGAGAAGAAACAGGCTTGCCGTCAATGGCCACGATTTGATCCCCTTCCTCTAAGGGAGTGAAGTAGGCGCACCGCTGGCACGCTTGAAACGCTTTTGTCTGATCTTGTTCATCGATGAAATTGAGGCGCCCTTCCACCGTCAAATGGGGAGACAAATTGTAGGGAATAAAATAGAGATCTTGCAATTTCCCTTTCAGGGCTGCTTCGTGCTGCCAATCATCGATCTCTCCCCTCTCCGGAGGAGTGAGCTTCAAATCGGCAACTTGGACGCGGGGCGCCTTCGTTTGGAAAATTTGATCGCCCCGTTTCACAGTCAAGAACGAGGTTGATTCATTGGTCAGAGCGCTCAGTTGTTGATGGGAAAAGACAATGTCTCCATCGACCCAGAGGATCCGATCCTTGGGCATGATTCCGCTCGAGATCATGGGGGAACCGGCCAACAATTCTTGCCCTGGATAGATCAAATAGCGGGCGGGCGAGAGGACGCCGATCGTGTTGAGTTTTTCTTTCCCCATGAGCTCGGGGTTTTCGTAGGTCTTCAGAGTGTAGTTGAAGGGGGTTTCACGACCTGTGAGATAGTCTACTTTCGTGCCCGAAATTTGAGTCGTTTTATCGCTCATGATCCCAGCCATGAGAAGATCTTTGAATCCGGTGAAATTCCGTCCATCGTACCGTGCGATCACATCGCCGGGACGCACCCCTTTTTCGTAGAGCGCAGAGTGGGGATCTACCCAGCCGATCCGGTGGGTGAATTCGGTGAACGATTTATCCCTTCCCCCCATTCCCCAAAGGACGAGGAAGACGACAAAGGCAAAGGCGATGTTGACGAGAGGGCCGGCGAGGGCGACCTGAATTCGATCCCACGGTTTTTTCCCATAGAAACCATCTTGAATTTCAGAAGGTTCTCTCGATCCTTCTTTTTGCATCCCGGCGATCCGAACATATCCGCCGAAGGGAAGGAGGCAAAGCTGCCACTGGACTCCATCCCGTTCCCAAGAAAAGAGCGGGGGGCCGAATCCGATGGCAAACGCCTCCACTTTCATCCCTTTGCGCCTTGCGACCCAATAATGGCCAAACTCATGGATAAAAACGAGGACGCCGAGGCCAAGGATTGCAAAAAGGATGTAGATCAAACTCATCATACCAAATACAACTTAAATCAATGACTGACGCTGAGTTTATCAGATTTCTCAGATGGTGTGAAGAGTTTAATTTTTTTTCCGAATTGCGCCCCTACGTAGAAGAGGCCGATCAGAGTTGCGACAAGTCCTCCTGTCGAGAGGGCAAGTCCAAATTGGTCAAAGAAAAAGCGGGAGAGGAGAACTCCCGAAACAGAGGCTGCGACTCCGATCAGGGGGGTCCATAAAAGGAGCCAAGGAAGGCGGTGGCAAAAGAGGCGGGCCGTCAAAAAGGGGCCGACAAGAAAAGCGAGAACCAAAAGAACTCCAACCGCTCGAAAGGCGCCGATACAGGTCGTTGCGATGAGAAACAAGAGGAGAAAATGGAAGAATGAGGCGGAGATTCCAAATGTTTTTGCAAGATGCTGGTCAAAACTGATCAATTGAAATTGTTTGTAAAACAGAAGAATCGCCAAAAGATTCACTCCCACGAGCGAGAGGGCCAATTTCAGATCGGAGAGTTGGATGATGTCGGCGTTTCCCATCACCGCCTCGATCCCTAAATGAACGTCGCGGGTATAGAGGGTGACCAGGGTAATTCCGAGAGCGAAAAAGGCGGTGAAAACAAGCCCGATGCTCGCATCTTCTTGGAGTCTGAAGAAGCGGATCAATCCTCCTGTAAAAACAGCGGTGAGTAGGGCTGCCAAAAAGGCTCCAATGAGGAGCGACGGAATGGAATCAAGAGATCCTGTAATCAAAAATGCGATCGCAATTCCGAGGAGGATTGTGTGAGAGAGCGAATTGGCAAACATCGCGATCCGTTTCAGGACGAGGAAGGGGCCGAGAAGGCCGCACGAAATTGCAATCAGGCTCAATAGGCCCATCTGAATCAAATCGGTCATTGATATTTCTCCGGGATGGGCTGATCGTGGGGATCATGTTTCGGGTCGTCGAGAATGTGGGTGAGGTTCAACTCCATCTCTGGAGTGAGGATGTGCTCCATC
This sequence comes from uncultured bacterium, assembly GCA_964540255.1. Taxonomy (GTDB): domain Bacteria; phylum Chlamydiota; class Chlamydiia; order Chlamydiales; family SM23-39; genus REEB52. The sequence goes on along the minus strand of CAZIML010000014.1, from coordinate 13,709 downwards.
TCCTCTGCGGTTCGGTGGACTTCTTTGACATGAAAGCCGAGCCGGTTTGTTAAGTAAAGTTCCCAAAGACGGTGAAGACGGACGATGGCGGCCGCTTTCTTTTTTCCATCGAATGTGAGTTCAAGCCGCTGATTGATCCACCCTCCTCTTTTCAGTCTCCAAAGGGCCGCCCGAACGATGAGCGAGGGGGCTTCTGAAAAGCGCCCTTTTTTCCACATCCCCTTCAAAATATTTTCTTCAAGACAGCGGAGGCGGAAAGAGAGAATCCGGTAAAAGCGGAAAAAAAGGCCCCTCTTCGGAGCAAAGACAAGGGAAAGGAGGGCGATCGATGTTCCCACGAGGACAATCATGGGGCCGGTCGGGATATGGAGGACGACAGAAAGGACATTCCCGATGAGGCCGCTCGAGGCGCCGAAGAGACCGGCGAGAAGAAAAACGGATTGAAGCCGGTCGGTATATTGGCGGGCGGCAACTGCTGGGGCAATCACCATTCCCGACATGAGAACCACCCCAACACTCCGGATGCCGACGATCAGGGAGAGAAGAAGGAGCCAAAAAAGGATCCGTTCGAGCGATTGGACCGGAATTTTTGCGCTCACAGAAAATTCAGGATCAAAAAGAGAGGCTTGAAGGGGGCGGAAAGTCAAAAAAAGAAAGAGGGCCACAGTGAAGGCGAGTCCCCCATAAATCCAAATGTGGATATCGCTCATGGTCGCCGCTTGTCCGAAGAGGAGCATCTGCACTTGTTTATGCCAGGTGGGAAGATGGTTTTGCATAGCGCTTGCAATCACGATCCCGACGCCAAAAAAAGTAGCTAAAATGAAACAGAGGGCAGAATCGCTTTTGACCTTTCCTTGAATCTCCATCCATTGGATCGCCTTTAAACCGAGAAGCGAAGAAAGGAAGGCGCCCAAGAGAACGGCGATGAAAGTCCATTCTTCATATTGAGGAAATAAGAGGGCAAAGAGAACCACTCCGATCGAGGCTCCGGGATAGGTGGCGTGGGAGAGCGCTTCGCTCAAAAGGGATCGTTTTTTTAAAAAAATGAGAACTCCCATGAGGGAGGAGGCCAAACACATGAGCATGCACCCCCAAGTGGGAGCTCTGAGAACAGGATCGGTGAAAAATTCGATCATAAGATCCCGCTGATGCTCTTTGCTGACAAATTGGCCGCTTCATCAAAGAGAAGCTGACTTTTTCCAAAAGCTCTAGAAAGATTTTCTTTGGTGAACACCTCTTTCACCGGCCCGCAGCCGAGGAGACGCGTATTGAGGAGAAGGGCCCAATCGAAATATTCTTCAACGCTTGGAAGATCGTGATGGACGATCAAAATGGTTTTGTCTTTTTGAGTTTTCAAAAGGGCCATGATCGCTTTTTCTGTGGCAAGATCGACTCCGGCAAACGGTTCGTCGAGGAGGATGATGTCGGCCATTTGGACGAGGGCCCGTGCAATGAAAAGGCGCTGCTGCTGTCCGCCCGAAAGCTGGCTGATTTGCCTTTTTGCAAAAGGGGTCATCCCCACTTGCTCAAGCGCTTCTCGGGCCGCTTCTCGATCGGCTTTGCGGGGGCGCCCAAAAAGACCGAGCCTTCCATAGCGTCCCATCAAGACCACTTCCTCCGCAGTGATCGGAAAATCCCAATCGACCGATTCGCGCTGCGGAACGTAGGCCACTTTCCCGTGGAGCATAATCTGCCCCGATAAAGGGCGGACAAGGCCGAGAGCCGCCTTCAAAAGGGTGCTTTTTCCGGCCCCGTTTGGACCGATGACCCCCACAAGAGTTCCTTTCGGAATTTTGAACGAGACCCCCCAAAGGGTAGAGACTTTGCCAAAATTCACATTGAGTTCGTCAGCTTCTACTGCATATTTCATAAGTGTTTCGCTATCGTTTCTGCGTTGCGGCGCATCATTTCAAGATAAGTGAGGTGGCTCATCGCATCCCCATAAAGAGGTTCGGAACAAATCCGAATTTCAAGCCCCAATTCTTTTCCGGCAGAGGCTATTTTTCGAATCGAGTCGCGGCTCACATTCGATTCAGGAAAAAGAACTGAAATCTTTTTCTCGCGTAAATGATCGATGATTTTTTGAAGATCGCGCGGATTGAGCTGCCCTTCAGGCGCTAACCCTTCAGGCGCTGCAAACCGATCGCCCCAATTAGTTTCGTTGGGTTCCGCTAAGTAGCTGCGGGTAAAGTAGTGAAAGGCATCATGGCTTGTGACTAAATAGCGCTTCTCGGAAGGGACCGAATGGAGAAGGGAGCGCACCTCTTCGTCGGCGGCGGTCATTTCAGCCGCCAAACGAGCGCCCTGCTCTCGATAGTAAGAAGCCCCCTCGGGATCTGCCTTAGAAAATGCCTCGACGATCGGATCAATCCCTTTTTGCCAAAGAGAGATGTCCATCCATATGTGGGGATCAACCACTCCCCCTCTCATCAAAATTCGATCTGGAGATGAGGAACTAATTTTTTCGCCGATCGGAATCGCCTTTGATGAAGAGCGAAGAAAGGCGGAAAGACTCGCCCCATGTTCAAGACCCAAGCCGTTGTAAAAGATCAGGTCTGCTTTTTCTAACTTTTCTCCATCTCCCTTCACAATCTCGTAACTATGTGGATCGAGATCCCCCCGAATCATGATGTAAGGCTCTACCCGATCTCCACCGATCGATGAGGCCAAATGCCCCACCTGAGCTGTCGTCGAGAGAACTTTTAACTTGTCAGCGGACTGGGGCCAGTGCCCTTTTGGGGTCGAACACCCCCCAATTAAAGAGGCCGCCAGAAGGGCAAAAATAACTTTTTTGAATCGCATCATAATTGTTCAATCCTAGAGAAGAACCCAGATTAAATCGTTCCAAAAAAGAAAAAAAGAAAAATCGTAGTTTCTTGCAAGAAAAGAAGACGATTCATATAATCCCCAATTAATTTGGAAAAACCATCCCGATGGTAATGGTTATAAATCCGAACCCAAAAAAAATCAGATTGCAAATAAAGTCCTTATAGGATAAATCAATTTCTCTGATTTTTAAGGAAAAATTTGAACCCTTCTGATGAAGGGAACACCACATTAACGATTAGGACGGTACCATGGCAGCAGTCAAAGAAGAGCTAGAAATGAAACCAGGAAAAGGCTTCAAAGAAGTTGAAGAAGTCATTTCTAAAGCAATCAAAAAGCTCGGAGTCAAAAAAGAAAATGAACTTTGCAAATATCTTCCAATGAAAAGCGGCGGTTATATGCACCACTTTACATTGCGCAAGATGAAATATAAGCAGCCTCAAGAACTGGCAGCTATCATCGAAAAATTTGTCATGCATTCTGACAGACCTACAGTGATCGCCCCAAAACAAAGAGCCGCACGTGGATCGCGCAAACGAAAAGACCACATGAATTTCACCCGCATCCAACTCGAGCGGATGCTCAACATCGCCCGTCTCGCTGGCGACAAAGAAATCATTACGATTTTAAGCCCAAGAAAATCTTTGGCGACCTGCAAAAGAGAGCTCATCCAAGCGATCCGCCACAACAAAGCAGAACCAGAACTTTGGAATAGCTACGTTGAAGCCGTGAATGCTCAACAAATGTTGATCAACGAGTTTGGCTCAAGCTTCGCTCAACAATAAAAAATTTCCTTCCTTATTCTTGCGCCCTCAAGGTCTCTATAATCTTGAGGGCCATTCGTTTAAACGCTGAAGGCAGAACGCTGAAGGCTGAAGTAAAAAAAAGTATAGTCAGCCGATCTTTTTGCTTGCTTTTTAGAGGAAATAGCTTATTATATCCACTTGGTTAACATTATAAATTTTGAGGAAAATCAATGTCTCAAACCGCAACAAAAGAATTTGGGAAATGGCGGTCCTTCTTCTGGCCCGTCCACAATTTCGAGCTCAAAAAGCTCCTTCCCATGTTCATGTTATTCTTTTTCATCAACTTCAACTACACCATCCTTCGAGATACCAAGGATTCTCTCATCGTTACTAGTTCTGGCGCTGAGGCAATCCCCTTCTTGAAAGTATGGGGCGTACTTCCGTTCGCAATCATTTTTATGATCGCCTACTCGAAGTTGAGCAACATCATGAGCAAACAAAAATTGTTCATGTCAACGATCGCCTTTTTCGGCCTGTTTTTCGCTTTGTTCCCAACGGTACTTTATCCGTTCCGCGATACACTCCACCCTACTGAACTCGCAGACAGATTGCAAGCCGCTCTCCCACAAGGATTCGCCGGTTTGATCGCGATCTTCAGAAACTGGACATACTCTCTTTTCTACATCATGTCTGAACTTTGGGGCAGCGTTGCGATTTCCCTCCTTTTCTGGGGATTTGCAAACGACATCACGAAAGTGGGCGAATCAAAAAGATTCTACGCACTCTTCGGCTTGGGCGCTAACTTAGCGATGTATCCATCCGGGATGTTGATTCAAAAGTTCGCAGGACTCCGCGACTCTCTCCCAGCGACTGTAGATGCTTGGGGCGTCACCCTCAACTACACACTCACTGCTGTAGTCGTTGCTGCCGCTGCTGTGATCGCGATCTACTGGTGGATCAATAAAGAAGTGTTGACAGACCCACGCTTCTTCGATCCGAACGAAGTGAAAAAAGCGAAGAAAGAGAAGCCCAAAATGTCTCTCAAAGAAAGCTTCCTCTTCTTGGCAAGATCTCCTTACATCGGCTGCCTTGCGATCCTCGTGATCGGTTACGGTGTTGCGATCAACCTCGTAGAAGTGACCTGGAAAGGACAGTTGAAACTCGCTTATCCAAATGCGATCGACTACCAAAACTTCATGGGCGGATTCTCAATGATGACTGCGACAGCAACCATCTTGATGATGCTCTTTGTCGGCGGTAACGTCATCCGCAGATTCGGCTGGGGCGTTGGAGCTCTCGTAACTCCTGTTGTTCTTTTGATCACAGGAATCGGCTTCTTCTCATCAGTGATGTTCCGCGACCAACTCGCAGGCTTCATCGCGATGATGGGAACCTCTCCCCTCATGCTCGCGGTGATCTTCGGTACAGCGCAAAACTTCTTCAGTAAGTCTGCGAAGTACTCTCTCTTCGACCCAACAAAAGAAATGGCCTACATTCCTCTTGACCAAGAGTCAAAAGTGAAAGGGAAAGCGGCCATCGACGTCGTTGGAGCGAGATTGGGTAAAGCAGGTGGATCTGTCATTCAGCAAGTATTGATTGTTGGATTTGGATCTTTGGCGGCAATC
>CAZIML010000014.1:0-8502 GCA_964540255.1 uncultured bacterium | reverse complement strand
ACACCATACATTGCAGCTATCCTGTTTGGAATCATCTTTGCTTGGATCTACGCAGCAAGAAAGCTCAACGTTCAGTTCACTGAGCTCAATGCGAAAAGAGAAGCAGAGAGACTGGCTGAAAAAGCAGAAGTTGCACAACCTGCAGCAGCCGTTGCCGCGAAAGCGACAGCGAACGCTAGCAACTAAGCCTCCTTTCCAACAAAGGAGCAAAAGGGCTGGAGGAAACTCCAGCCCTTTTTTTTATAATGCGACCCCTCTAAAAGTTTGAATTTGCCAAGGAGGCGCCCTGAATTTCGGCCAGGCGTAGCCGGTGAGGAAGCAAGCTCAACTTGAATAAGTTGAGCGATGGACGCAGGTCGAAATTCAGTGGCTGTCCGACACCGGCAGATTCAAACTTTTAGAGGGGTCGCATTATAGAACAATTTTTTTGTAGTGGAGAAGAGTGGCTCGAGCGAGAGGAATTTGAAGAAAATTGGAACGGACCGACACCACCCGCTCATCATCGCATTGATACCAAACCCCCGCAACTTTTCCATAAGCAACGTAATGCATACTGGCTTGATCAGGCCTCGCTTCAATAAATGCGTCTAGCTCATAACATCCCGCTCCCCCCTCCAGAAACAGCTTCCCATCCGGAATGTTCCAAATAAAAAATTCTGCCTCCCGCATCTCCTCTAACCGTTCTACAAAGGCCCACTTCGCATGCAGAATCCTCTCAAAGAAATGGAAAATTTCTCTTAGAACAAGAGGGGAGATCCAAACCTTTAAAAAATGGAGAATCGACGAGCCGTTTGCCGATGAAATCGCCTTTTGATCCTCCTGATCATCTCGATATCGATCTAAAAACTCCCTAAATAGACCAAAACTTTTGGGCGCAAAATAAAAAAGCTCCGAACATTGAGGAACAAATAAAATGAACTGCATAAGGGCATTCAGCCAACCTTCAGGCTCAACAGCCCAAAGTCCGATCGGTACTCGCCTCACTGCGGGAACGCGGCGCAGCCTCTTCCCCTTCTCCCTTTGCGATCGCCCCTCTCTTTTCTCGCTGTTCACATGCATGGCAAGATCCAGTGCTATATGAGGGACGACGGAGGAAGAGAGAAGTCCCTGTTTGAAAGTTCCAATCCGCCCGAGAACCAGTCCACGCACCTTCGTGTCGATCGGATTGGATCGAACCTGTTCCCTCTCTTCCCCTTCCCGATCCCTAGAGAGAAATATCGGAGTGACAATTAAATTCATAAAAATTTTTTTGAGTTAAGATTTTTTAAACGATGTGTGAATTTTTTGCAAGACGAATAGAGAGGCGGGCTTGCAAACATCTGCCGAATGGTTTAAATTTGTTGGATATGTTTCATTACGACAGAAAGTATATTCGCAATTTTTCCATCATCGCTCACATCGACCATGGCAAGTCGACGCTCGCAGACCGACTTCTTGAGCTGACCCACACAGTGGAAAAGCGGGAGATGCAAGAGCAATTTCTCGACAATATGGAACTGGAGCGGGAAAGAGGGATCACAATTAAAGCGCGCCCGGTCACGATGTACTATAAAGCGTCTGATGGGCATACCTATCAGATCAACCTGATCGACACTCCTGGCCACGTAGACTTTGCCTATGAGGTCTCCCGGTCGCTTTCAGCCTGCGAAGGGGCTCTTCTCGTCGTCGATGCCGTTCAAGGGGTTCAAGCCCAAACCCTCGCCAACGTCCACCTTGCGATCGACCGTAATCTAGAGATTCTCCCTGTGATCAACAAAATCGATCTTCCGGCAGCTGATCCGGAGGGAGTCAAAAAGCAAATTGAAGATGTCATTGGAATCGACGCCTCGGAGGCGCTCCATATTTCTGCAAAATCGGGTCTTGGGATTGAACATGTGCTGGAAAGCATCCTCAAAGTGGTTCCCTGCCCCAAAGCTCCCGTCGACGATCTTCTCCGCGCCCTTGTTTTCGACTCCCACTACGACCCTTATCGAGGGGTTCTCGTCTACATTCGGGTGATGAGTGGCGAGATCCGGAAAAAATCGCTCATCCGCTTCATGGCCAACGAGAAGACTTTTGAAGTCAACGAAGTGGGTGTTTTTGCTCCGAATGAGAAGGTGACCGATGTTCTTCGCCCGGGGGAAGTGGGCTTTTTTGTCGCCAATATTAAAAATACAGCCGATGTCAAAATCGGCGACACAGTCACTCTCCATAAATTCCCCGCCCCCGCTCCCCTCCCCGGATTTAAATTGATCGCCCCCGTCGTCTTTGCCGGCATTTACCCCGTCGACTCTTCTGACTTTGAGCAGGTGCGCGATTGTCTTTTAAAACTTCAGCTCAACGACTCGGCCCTCCATGTAGAGCAGGAGAGCAGCTTGGCTCTAGGATTTGGATTCCGCTGCGGCTTTCTCGGTCTTCTCCACTTAGAGATCGTCTTTGAAAGGCTCACCCGTGAATTCAACATGGATGTGATCACCACAGCCCCAAGCGTCGTCTACCGTTTTACGATGGGAGATGGCTCGATCCTTCAAATCGACAATCCAGCTCACTGTCCCGACCCGACAGCCATTGAGTTCATTGAAGAGCCCTGGGTTAAAGTGCACATCATGACTCCCTCTGACTACATGGGAGCGATCATGAGTCTTTGCATGGATAAGCGAGGAGAACTTCTTCGCACTGAGACGATGAGCGCAACTCGCCTCCTTCTCACCTATCGCCTTCCGATGAATGAGATCATCACCGACTTTAATGACAAATTGAAATCGGTCACTCGCGGTTATGCCTCATTCGATTACGAGCCCGATGGGTATGCGAAGAGCGATATTGTCAAACTCGAAATCCGAGTCAACGAGGAGCCTGTCGACGCCTTTTCTTGCCTCGTACATCGAACCAAAGCCGAGCATAAAGGAAGAGCGATCTGCGCGAAGCTGAAGGAAGTGATTCCGCAGCAGCTTTTCAAAGTCCCCATTCAAGCGGCGATCGGCGGTAAAATCATCGCCCGCGAAACGATCAGCGCGATCACCAAGAACGTGACAGCGAAATGTTACGGCGGCGACATCACCCGGAAGCGAAAGCTCTGGGAAAAGCAGAAAGAAGGGAAGAAGCGGATGAAAGAGATCGGCAAGGTGAACATCCCTCAAAGCGCCTTCATGGAAGTCCTGAAAGCAGAGTAATGTCGAGAGCAACGGAATGCCTTTACTGTTTCTTCGATTCGAAGGATTGGCTCTATTTTGTTTGAGCCTTTATTTATTCCATTCCCTTGAGGGGTCTTGGTGGATGTTTGCGGCTCTCTTTTTTGTTCCAGATGTTGGACTCATAGGATATGTATGGGGCCGCAAAATCGGGGCTATATTTTACAATCTTCTCCATACTGAAGTTGCACCAATGATCCTAGTTGGAGCTAGCTTGTGGTTGAGCATACCCCTTCTTTTACAAATCGCTCTCATTTGGTTCTGCCATATTAACTTCGATCGGATGTTAGGAATTGGCCTCAAGTATTTGGACGATTTTAAGCACACTCACCTCGGGACAATGTCGTTGAAGAGGAAAGATCTTCAATGATGGCTGAAGCTCCCTACGTTTGTATCGTGTCGGAGAAATCCCCTACCTTGATCGCAATTGGAGGGGGACCCGCCAGCGGCAAGACAACGTGGCGATATAGACTCGAAAACGAGACGCAAGACTACTTTCTCCACGACATGGATGAGACGCTCGTTCGCCTTCCTGGATATCAGGAAGACTTGGCGGCTTTAGGAGGGAGGGGCGCGTTTGAAAAATGGTGGCCTGCCGCACGAGAAATTTCTGAAGAAGAGGTGCGAGCGGCGATCGCATCCCGCGCCTCCATTCTCTATGACCGCACTTGCGGCGCCGAAAGCAGCTATCGAGATCTTCTCTCGGCTAAGCAACAGGGATACACAGTGCGATTGATCGGATTGACAGTGGATCGATCGATCGCCTCGGAGCGGGCCAAAGCGAGAGAAACCACTCAAGGACGGGTGGTGACAGAAGAGATTATCGACGAATACCGGGCCCGGTTTAGCGCTCTTTGGCCCAAATACCTCGCATTTGTGGACGAGGCATTTCTTTACGACACCACAGACGATCCTCCGAAGTTGATTTACTCCTCATGGGAGGGAATTATCGATCCTCTTGCATACGAGAAATTTTTACAGGAGGGATGTGAGCCTTTCAATTGATACAGAGCAAAAAAACGGGCGATTTCTTCCTGTTTTAGGTGGGCACTGCTGACTAAGTTGTGTTGATTCCATGCAAATAGATCTTTGGCTTTTTTTGTATATCTGCTCATGTGTCCTCTACTATTCCGAGATACAGAAAAATATATATCATGTATGATTCGAGAATTCTAGAGGTTGGGGCAAAGATGATCGCAGCACTTCTTTTTTTCCCTTTTCTATGTTTTGGACAATCAATGCCTCCTTTTGATTATGATCTACACATTTCTTTGATTCCTGGGACAAGCGATCGAACGATGATTTGTTTCCATGGATATGGGGCCAACCATCGGATAGCCGATTCCTTAAAAGATCGGAAGTTTTCTGATGCAACGCTGATTAGTTTTAATTTTCCTGATCATGATATTGAAGAGAAGAAATATGACCCCAGGAGAGAAACTTTTGGGACCATCGATGAGCTTTTACCGGCTCTCTACGTGATGAAAGAAATTGTCTTGAATAAAAGGCTTAACTCGATCGATCTTTATGGATTTTCAGCTGGAGGAGGAGCTCTTATAAACGCAATTGCTCTTCTCAATAGCTCCGCTTATGATGCCGAGCTAAAAAAAGTGGGAATAGAAGCTGAAGGAAAAGAGAAAGTCCTCTTAGCGATCCAAAAAGGAATTGTGATTTTGGATACCCCCCTAAAATCGATAGAAGAAATCATCGACTTCAGGGGCACTACAGAAGAGTTTGAAATTCTAGCAGAAAATTACCGAAAAAATCATCTCCGCCCGATTGACAATCTACAATCATTGAAAGGACTATCGCTCAATATTCTTCTCCACTTTCAAAAAAATGATGAAATTCTATCGAACCGAGATGATCAAATCTATATTGAGCGCCTCAAAGAGGCTAATTCAGCGGGAACAGTAACGGTAGTCATTGAGGATGACGGAGGGCATATAGCTCCTCATCATTCTCTTTGGCGATCTTATTCTGAGAGGATGTCTAAAAATCATGGGACCGAATAAAAAAAAGTGGCGCTACGAATATGCCACTAGAGATCAGTCCTCAACGCGATCTTTTGCAAAAATTTAAAGCAGATATGCCTCGCGGACCCAGAGGAAAAAACGACTTAAGAAGCCCTTTTTGACATTTCGTATTACTTTTTTTCGCGCGCAAAATCAAAAAACATAAATAACTTATAATCAATACATTAAACGAAACGTACTGAAAACATCATTACGAATTGAAATCAGCATAAAAATGACCTACAATCCCCACCGATTCATGTAAAACGGAGCGGAATAATGAAGATCAGTAAAAAATTTCCTAGTTTATTAGCCCTTTCGCTTCTTTCATCGCCATTCGCTGTAACAGCGAACATCCCTACCGAAACAAAACCATCTTTAGAGAAAGTATCTCCCCGCGCTGCGACGAGACGGATGAAGCATCAATTGGCCTCTGCCCCTGCCTATATCCGCCCCCCTGAAGCCAATCACATCGACGCTCCCCTCTCCAATACATACTCATCCGATGAAATCGTTGGGATCTATGGAAACATCCTCTATCCCCAAGATCTCGAGAAGGCTCAACTCAAGAAACTGGCTGACTGGTTAGCTACGGCTGAAGAGAATCGAGCTTTTCCTTTCTCTGCAGAGGAGATGAAAGACCTTTCGATCTACAGACTCAATCAATTTCCCTCCCGATCCCTCCGCTTTTGTTTTGCTCAAAACGTCGCTGCATCGCTGCAAAAGGGACTCTCCCTCGAATTGAGCTTAGAAAAAGGGAAGGAGGCAGCGTTTGCCCGCGCCCTTGCATACAAAGAGAAGATTGGAGCCATTCCCCAAGAGACGGGACAAGGGGAAATTCTGATTGCAAAAATGAATGAATCAATCGACCAAATTGAGAAGAGGGTAGAAAAAGACATAAATGAGATTCAAAAGAACCCGAAAGCTCTTCAAGATCTTTTGACTCAGATGGAAAATGATTTAATTGAGTCGCCATTTGATTGGGAAACGAGAACCAATGTGTTCAAACAAATGATCGACAAAACAATAGCCCACTCCCCCAACTCCCCCTATTTCTTGGCTCTTCAAGAGGTGACACCGCAGGCGCTTGACGACCTCAAGAAGGGCTTAGCAGAGAGAAATCTCCAGTGGATCTCCTTCAACAATATCTCGGGCAAAGAGACTTTAGCCCCTCGGAGCGAGGCTGTTCTCGGAGAAGCGACTGCTTTCACATCGACGATTGCCTTGAGTAAAGACCTCGAGGTGCTGAAAGTGGCTCTTGGAGATCTTCCCACTGAGTCAGGGAGCGTTCGAAAAGTGCTCGGCGTGAGGGTGAAAAACATCCACAACGGCGAAGTATTCAATCTTTTTTCAACCCATACAGATCATTTCATTCGAAACGAGATCTACGAACGGACTGCATTGAAATTGCATGCATTCGCAACCCAATTTTTTGAAGATGCGGCTTTGAATGAGCGTCGTTTCGTTTTGGGGGGCGACTTGAATGTGTTTGAACAGCTAAACGGGGCCCAATACGTAGAAAAAATCCGCGAACTTTTTGTGGGAAGTCAAGATTTCAGAGAAACCGACTACTATGCACCTCATCCGATTGCATGGAGCAGCTTCATCGGCAGATTCGATGATGAGTATTCAGCCCGAATTGCAACGGATGGAACCGTCGAGCCCAGCGGCCTGGATCAAATCGTAGTGGGAAATGGAATCGAGCTTCAAGCAGCGATGCGCGAAGCGGGAGTCTATGATGAATCGGGTCATCTTCTCGATTATTACACCGATAGAGAAAAATATATGGCGAATCTGGAGAAGCGGATCACTTTCTCGGACCACTTCTTCAACGTGGTCCGGTTCCGCTAAGCATTATAGGTGCTTGAGCTCACATCGCCCCCTTTTCCTGTCCAATTGGTATGGAAAAACTCCCCTCTTGGCTTGTCGACTCTCTCGTAAGTATGGGCTCCAAAAAAGTCCCTCTGCGCTTGGAGTAAGTTGGCCGGCAGCGAGGCGGTTCGATACCCATCAAAAAACGAAAGGGCCGTGGTGAAACAGGGCATTGGAACTCCATTCATCACCCCTTCAGAAACAACCTTCCTCCAGGCAGGGATGCATTTCGAGATCTCTCCAATAAAAAACGGATCGACGAGTAAGCTGGGCAGTTTTGGATTTTGATCATACGCTTGCTTGATTTTCCCCAAAAACTTACTCCGGATAATACAGCCGCCGCGCCACATGAGGGCGATCGAGCCAAAGTTGAGGTTCCACCGATTTTCTTCAGAGGCGGCCCGCATCAGCATAAATCCTTGCGCGTAGCTGATGATTTTAGAGGCATAAAGAGCCTGGGCGATCTCATCGGAACTTGCCTTCAATAAGCCTTTCGGAGCTGGATAATGGCGGCTTGCTTCGACCCGCTCGAGTTTCAATGAAGAGAGACATCGAGCAAAAACAGCTTCGCCGATCAGAGTGAGAGGCATTCCCCGATCGAGGGCATCGATCCCGGTCCATTTCCCGGTTCCTTTCTGACCTGCCACATCTAAAATCTTATCGAGAAGAAGAGCTCCATCCGTATCTTTTTTCTTAAAGATTTCTGCACTGATTTCAATCAGATAGCTGTCTAATGCGCCCCGATTCCAGTCGGCAAAAATCTTGGCGAAGTCGGCAGCCCCGCTTTTTTTGAGTAAATCATAAGCTTCGCAGATGAGCTGCATATCGCCATACTCGATTCCATTGTGGACCATTTTTACATAATGGCCGGCCCCTCCGGTCCCGACCCAGTCGCAGCAAGGCTGTCCGTCGTCCGATTTGGCCGCAATCGATTGAAAAATTTCCTTAACATGAGGCCATCCTTCTGGATTTCCCCCTGGCATGATGGAAGGGCCGTGTCTTGCCCCTTCTTCGCCGCCCGAGATCCCCGCGCCGATGAACAAAATCCCCCGTTCCTTCAGCGCCTCGTAGCGCCGCTGGCTGTCAGGGAAATGGCTGTTTCCCCCGTCGATAATCAGATCCCCTTTCTCAAGGTAGGGAAGGAGCTGATCGATGAACTCATCGACAGGATCCCCCGCCTTGACCATCAGCATCACTCTTCTGGGCCGCTTCAGAGACGCAACGAATTCTTTGAGCTCGTGAGAACCTAAAATTTTCTTACCCTGGGCAGGCCCTTTCAGAAATTCATCGGTTTTTGCCGCGGTTCTGTTAAAAACTGCGACCGTGTAGCCGTGGTCGGCCATGTTGAGGACCAAATTTTGGCCCATGACTGCAAGTCCAATCAATCCAATATCAGCTTTCATAAGGACTCAATCATACAAGGAACCTCGGCTAAAATCAAGAAT
>CAZIML010000013.1:0-18947 GCA_964540255.1 uncultured bacterium | reverse complement strand
AACATCCCGAATGATTATGGGTATACCGCTGATCTTTTTTGCAACTACATTGGTTTTCGAAGCCGCAGCGAACTTCTTTCGTATGTTCATTTTTACCGTCCACTCATCCGCTTTTTTTTTAATCAGGACTTCACATTAAAAACCGATACCGCTCCTTATATCCGCCCGACTGGCACTTTTAGAAATGAAAAATCGTTCACATTTTTACTGGAACTTCTTTCTCATCTTTTCTTCTTTCAGAATAAACAACAATATTTTGCCCTCCATTATGATGGATACTATTCAGTAAATGAGTCAACAAAAAGCCTTGCTAAACTTCACTCTTTTGACACCCCATTACGAATTACTATCGAGCGTTTTTTCGATTGGAATTGGCGTAGACTCAATAGTGAAGGGCCTCTCTCTAAGCTTCGCCCAATACTCAAAAATTGTGCTCCCGTCTACAACACTTATAAACTATTTAAGCGTCTCATCCAATGATCTCTTCTCCCATCAAAACTCTTTGGCCTGCCGCCCAATCGATCAATCTAGGCAATTTCCTCACCTTCCGAAAAGAGGTCGAACTGCTGTCATCTATACTAAAAAGAGACACAGGCACTATTTACTTTGAGGGACTTCCCCCTGAGAAAATAAGGAACATCGCTTTCATAGAAGAAACATTGCTCTGCTCCTCGCTTCCCATTGATATTCGCTTTGAAGTCCCTAGACATGAACAGATCGATTGGCCTCTAACTGACAAAGAGATGACTCAATGGTGCTATGGATCTTTTAAAAGAGTCGAAATCTTGTCTATGCAAGCCCAACTTTTCCCTTTGCTTCTATGGCCGCAGGGAACCTTAGAGGCAGCAAACGCTCTCTACGCGCGACTTTCTCCAGATCGAAAATCAAAATTGATTACCATCCACCTTAAAAGACAGACAGGAGGAGCCGAAGAGAGCAATGCAACTTTAGAAAATTGGCTTGAACTTTTTGCCCTCAATCAAAATATGACTTTTCTGCTACTTGGGCATGATCCAATCCCGTCTGATTTCTTTGCCCTTTCCAATGTTTTTCATGCTGATCATTTTAAAATTCCCCTGAGTGTCCAGCTTGCGCTTTGTTCTGTTACAGATGCATTTATGGGGATGGCATCGGGAATCTGCAACGCAGCTTGCTTGAGTCGAACCCCCTATACAATTTTTAAGCATCCTGAGCACCATGTAAAAGAGATGGACCTTGAATTAGGAAATAATGATTATCTTTCATTTGCTCTCCCAAACCAAAAACTGTGGCGGAAAATGGATAGTCTTGAAAACTTGGCCTTGCACAATGTCTGAAAAAATAAAAACGGCCGTTTTATGCGGCGCCTCAAGCGGTTTAGGAAAAGTAGCTGCAAAAAAGTTTCAATCTCGCGGATGGCGAGTCATCGTTATAGATCTAACTGCGAATGAGGAACTAGAAAAAGAGGGAATCAAGACTTATTCTTGCGATGTAACGAACCCTGCGCTGACTAAAGAACGGTTCGAGGAAATTGTTCATATCTATGGGGCTGTTGACACTTTAGTCAACTGCATTAGATATAGAGAAAAAAAAATGACAGGAGTGATCTCTAAAGAGGACTGGAATAGGTCTCTCTCTGTAGATTTAGATACCTATTTCAACGCCTCCACTATTCTTTGTGAGCTGAATAAAAAAGAGAAGCGCCCCTGTAGTATCATTCATTTTTCATCCGTGACATCACATCTTGTTACGCTGCAAGAATCACTGAGCTACCATACTGCAAAGGCTGCCATCAATCAATTGACTCGCTATCTAGCTGTCCAATACGGCCCTTACAATATAAGAGTCAATTCCATTCTACCTGGCTTAATTAGCCGTATTGATTCAGAAGAAAGTTCGGGGGCCCCCGATGCAACGTTGTACGCTAAAATTGCTCAATTTATCCCATTAAGAAGAACTGGATCGCCTCAAGAAGTTGCCGAATTGGTCTATTTCTTAGCTTCATCGGCTTCTTCATTCATTACAGGACAAGAATTTGTGATCGATGGAGGCCTAAATATTTGTGAGCAGGTCGGTCTTTTACACCAAAAGGGGTTTTAATATGGATAACCTCGAAAAAAAATTGATGCTGGGAGGGAATATTTTCGGACATTTTACATCCGAGAGTGAAACTCATGATATTCTTGATTGTGCTCAATCAATCGGTGTAAATGCGATAGACACAGCTGATGTTTATTCGGCAGGTATTTCAGAAAAAATCATTGGCTCCCGGATAAAAAAAGATAGAACGAACTGGTTCATCGCATCCAAAGTAGGACTTCAATCGTATGCAAACCCAGCCGGAATCGGAACAAAAGAAAATATCCAAAAAAAAATAGAAGAGACGCTGAAACGACTTCAGACAGACTATTTGGATTTATACCAAATTCATCATTTTGATCCTGTCACTCCTCTTGAAGAAACTATCGAGGCATTCAATCAGTTACTCAGAGAGGGAAAAATTCTTTCAGCAGGAATTTCCAATTACAATGCCCATCATTTACAACTGCTTCAAAACCAAAAAAACCAAGTATTCAAATTCCACCAGCTCCCCCTCAATTTATCGAGTTTCACACGGATGGCAGAAGTCCTTCGAGCCTCTCAAGATATGGAACTCATTGCCTACTCTTGCTTAGCCCGAGGGCTTTTTGATGAAAAGTATCTGGCAGATCTCCTCCCCCCTGATAGCCGAGCCTTTAAAAGTCAAAACGTAAGGAACGACCTCACACAAGAATTCATCACTCTACTTAAAAAAACACATACACTCGGAATTCAACATAAAGTAACCATCACACAAATCGCCCTTCAATTTGTGGCTCTTATCCCAAAGGTAAAGTTTACAATTGTAGGGGTAAGAAATAAAGAGCAGCTTCTTTCCGCTTATGAAAATCTTAAAAAGCCCTACTCACTCCTAACTCTAACCGAAGCAATTAAAATCTGGGAACCTACAACGTTTTAACTGTTGTGAGGAGTCCTTTTTTGACTCGTTTGAATAATCGGTATATTCTTCTTGCTAAAGGTATTTTTGGAGCATAGGTCCAAAAAAGAGCCCGCACAGATGCGAAAACGGCTTTCCCTGTATATGATCTGGTAAAATACTCATAATGTCTTGGCTGTGATAATAGCACGCCTAGGACAGAATATGTAAACTCAGCAAAAACCCCTGAATACTTGAAGCCATTTTTAATATCTCGATTCAGCGGTTGATCTAAAACTTTCCACATCCGCAAATAAACCTGTTTACGAACGCTCCACGGAGTACGTCGCTGAGAATAACTGCCAGCCTCTTGCCTCCAAATTCCAAAACCTTCAGGAAGGTAGCAGATTCCGGAACGGAATGCGACGGCATTCAAAGCAAAAAAATCTGCATGCCACTTTAGCTCAGGGTCGAAATAGTGATTACTTGTGGATACACCAGCTAAAACACTCTTATTAACTACTACTGTGTGGCAAATATTTCCAACACAAAATCCTTTCTGTCGATATAGGGAAATCACCTCAGCCGGAGAAAAATATCGAGGACCTTCACTCAAATTGAGTTTATTCATGTGAATTTTTCCCGTTTTCTCATCTAGGTACAGAGGGTCTGAGCAACACAACCCAGCTTGAGGATATTTTTCTAATAGAGCTAAAGACTTTTCATACATTCCTTGTTTGATATAATTGTCAGCAGAAGGAAATGTAACATAATTGCAATCAGCCATACTCATAGCACGGTTGAGAGAGTCGATTGCACCCATGTTTTTCTTGTTCTGGAACAACTTGATTGATGAGTGGCCTTTAGCTAGTGCTTCAATCAATGCCACACTATCATCAGTAGAGCCATCATCCACTATAACAATTTGATCAGGAGGGCGAGTTTGAGTAAGAAGAGCTGGAAGCAGATCCTTTATAAATCTCCCATGATTATAATTCGGAATTACTACAGAAAGACCGACAGTTTTCAACTCATACCTCGCATTTTACCACCATTTATATGAAAACAAGAACCCGTAGTCCAAACAGATAATTCACTGGCTAAAAACAGGACTAAAGGAGAAATATCCTCCCCTTTCCCCATTCGTTTCAGCGGGATTTTTAGCTTCTCTTGAAGGGCAAGCTCAGATCTAATTTCTTCTTTTGGGGAATTTCGCTCAAAAGCGATTTGGTTCAAACTCCTTTCCCAAGAATCTGTTTCCACGCTCCCCGGACATATACAATTTACAAGAATATTCTCAGATGCGAGGGAATTAGCTAAATATTTACTAAAGTTAATTGTCGCAGCCTTTGTGCTTGTGTAGTGAGGGTTAAAAAAGCCAGGCTCAACGCCAGAAAGAGAAGAAATGTTAATAATCCTTGGGAATGAAGAAGCTCGGAGAAGAGGGACGGCCTCCTTACAGAAATTGACCATGCTTAATACATTCAGTTCGAACGCATCAATCCAGTTTTTTGTACTTGTAGTCCAGAGGTTTCCAAACTGAATGGCCCCGCCTACATTATTCACTAAAATATCAAGTCCCCCAAACTGTTTTGCTACGTCTGCAACAACTCTCTTAACATCAGCCTCATTCGCCGCGTCAGCCTGAATTGTAAAGCTTTGGTTTCCCGGAAAAGTTTTCCTAAATTCGCCTAACTCCTCCTGACCTCTTGCACAAATCGCTACAGATGCCCCAGCTTTTATGAAACTATCGGCAATAGCCCGGCCAATCCCTTTCGAGCCCCCCGTGACTAGCACTTTTCTTCCATGAAAATCAAATGCTATCGTCATAATTAATTCTCGCTTAAGCAATAAATGGAACAAAAATTCTTCGAGGTGAAAATTCAGTAATCCGCTTAAAAATTACGCGGGTATTTTCAAGTGAAGTAATTAAAAAATTACTATCAGGCTGTATTAGACAACGACGAGAGTGAACCACTTTTATCGGAATATTTTGGTATTCATAGCCATTTTTATGTTCATCATCATCCAATATGCAAATTAAGTCAGAAAAATCGGTTTTGAGATGATACCCTAAGGTAGCCAGCATAAGACTGGCGCCATAACCATAAATTTGCTTTGGAAATTTTTTGAGTTGGGAGCCCACCACGCTCATATGAGCTTCATATTTCTGAATCGCATCGAGTATCTCCGTTTTCCTTAGCTGATGATTTGGAAAGGAGGATTTTAGGGAGCTCCCCTTTTTGGGAGTAAAGGCGATCAAAAGAGCCCCTCCGCATGAGCCCTGGCGATTATATTCGTGAGCCACATACTCTGCCCCAACTTCTTGGATCAACCTTTGAAATGTAGTCAAATCAAAATAATGATAGTGTTGATGGAACACAGCGTCAAACCGATTCGCTTCACGCAAATTCTCAAAACATGGAATTTCAAAAACACACATGGCATCTGGTGAAGACTGACGCAAAAGAGTCTGAATCATCTCTTTAGGCTTCGCAACATGCTCAAGGACATGTCTGCAAAAAATAAGGTCGGGAAACAGATTTTCGTTCTTAAAATCCACCTGCTCGATGAATTTGCCGATGATTTTAATGCCATCCACGACCTTCCCGTGATCATTTGCGCAAACTGGATCAATGACGCACTTACGCTGGATCTCAGTCATAGCCGCAAGAAAAAGATCATTTCCTCCCACATCAAGCAGAGAAGAAAACCTCCTATTCCCCCTGACTTTATTGAAGAATGAAAAAAAAAGCTCAGTTCCAGATCTAGCTGTCTTGGATTGACTGGTTCTAAATGAATATTCCGATGGAGTATAAAGAAGGTGGGGAGATAGCTGGTTTCCTAGCTGCACATGGCCACATTCTTCGCAGAATAAAAGCTTTTGATCAAAGCTTAACTCTTTACTAGGATCGAAAGGGCCAAATTTTTCAGTAAGCGGAAATCTAGGTAAATCCCACAAAAGGGTCAACGGCCCCTTTTCGCAAACCCCACAATTTTTAATCAATCTCATTTCCATGAATTACTATCCCTATTTAAAACAGCCTCAAAGCAAAACTGTCTTTTTACAGTATTAATTATACCTTGTACCGAAAATCCAGTCTCATCGCAAAGTTCTTCATACGTTCCGTATTGATGGATAAAATCATGAATAGCTATTTGAGCATATTCTATTTCACCTAAGCTACGCGTTGCTTTTAGAACATAGGTATAAACTCCGTCGTGAGCCGACGCTTCTTCTATCACAAGGACTCGCCGCGTCTTGGCGACACTTTTTTTAACAGCCTCATCATCAAAAGGTTTGATGGTCGGATAGTAGAGAACTTCAACACTAACTCCCATTTCCCTAAGTTTGGGAAGCGAGTCTAAAGCAGTCTTGAGTTGGGAACCGATCACAACGATTGTAAGATCATCCCCACGAGCCACTTGAATAGCTGAACCTATTTTGATCTGATCTGGTGTAAACAGATGGTCATGAGTTCGTTCCGGCAGGCGAAAATAATTGATCTTGCCATTTTGATACGACTGACGAAAAAGTTGATTCAATTCAATGGGACTTGCTGGAAAGAAAATGTGAGCCTCTTTGAAATGACTGATTAATGAAATATCCGCATAACAATGATGGCTGCAGCCCAGTTGAGAGTAATCAAAAGCTGACCCCACACTAATCAGATTAACACCCAATTTTTGGTACCCAAAATCAAGCTTAATCTGCTCATAAGCCCGCTCAACAATAAATGGCGCAATTGTATGAACAACGGGAATCAGTCCAGTTTTAGAGACTCCGGCAGCCATATTGACGATGGTCGGTTCGCAAATCCCCACGTTAAAATATCGGCCAGGGCATGCTTTTGCAAAAGGTTGCAAAATTCCATGGCTAATATCTCCTACCATAACTACAAGGCGAGGATCTTGTAATCCCACTTCCAGCATTGTATCAGCAAATTCTAGTCTTAGTTTTTTCATCCTAACTCTTTTGCAATCAGTTCTAACTCTTCAGAATTTGGAATTCGATGGTGCCACTTACCATGACCTTCGATAAAACTTATTCCTTTTCCCTTCACGGTATGGGCAATGACCGCTAGTGGCACGCTGCTTTCGCGATTCATATGAAAAACACGCTCCATGTCTGCTTCTGAATGCCCATCAATTTCTTCTGTATCCCATCCAAATGCTTTCCACTTATCCACTAACGGGTCTACCGGCAAAACTTGCGCTGCAGAACCATTTAGGTCAATGATCGCTGTTAAATGGCCCAATCTTTCTTTTTTTGCCACAAGAGCTGTTTCCCAAATCGTTCCCTCATTGCATTCCCCGTCCCCTAAAAGAGCAAAAACACGATTCTTTTTATTTTGAATTTTAAGCCCGAGGGCGATTCCCGCAGCTGTAGGAAAACCATGCCCTAATGAACCAGTAGAAGCTTCGGCGCCAGGAACCTTGGTTGTGTCAGGATGGCCTCCCAAAATACCTCCTTTTTGTGAGTAAGAACTCAATTCATCATCTGTAAGGAATCCAAATTTATTCAATACTACATATAGAGCTGCACAGCCATGGCCTTTACTTAATACGAAAAAATCCCTGTCTGGATTTTTGGGGTTTTTCGGATCGACTCTTAAAACGGACGCATATAGGTAATGAATCAAATCGAGAATCGAATATGAACTTGGAATATGTCCTTCTTTTGAGTGGGCGATCAAACTTGCAATTTTGTATCTTAATTGAGCATTGAGCATGCGGTTATCCATATTATTAATTTTCTTGACTAAAGAATACTCTTCCTTGCCCTCCATCAACCAAGAAAGCAGATCCCACACAAAAAGAAGAGAGCTGTGAGCATAAAAATGCTACCACTTTACCGATTTCGTCAGGCTCTCCAAGTCGTTGAATAGCAACCCGTTCATTAATGAATTTCTCAACGTGCTCAGGCCTGGTCTTCGAGGTAATATCCCAATAGCCTCCATTCACAAATACAGGCCCTGGTAAAATCGTATTCACCACGACCCCATCTTTTGCAACATACCTGCCTAAACTTCTGGTATAGGCAACCAAGGCTGCCTTTGCAGCGCAATAGCTGGGTGGACCTTGGTTCTCCAGCCCAGAAATAGATGAAACATGACAAACTCTTCCCCAGCCCATCTTTTGCATTTTGGGAATAAATATCCGGTTGAGCTCAATTGGAATCTCTACATTAATTCGCATCACTGTGCGCCACTCTTCCAATGAACAAAAGGGATTTGTAATATTTAAATTCCCTCCCAAATTATGAACAACAATATCAGGAGAAATCTCTCTTTCTGCTAAAAACCTCATAAGCTCGTCAGGACCGGAAGGGGAAGTAAGATCGGCGCAATGATAGGTGTGCTCTTCTGCTACTTCATCTCTCGGTAAATCTCTCATCAGCTCTTCTAAATCATCCTTTGTTCTAGAAATGCCTACAATTGAAACGCCTTCATTCGCTAAACACATAGATATCGACCTTCCGAGTCCTCTTCCCGCACCGGTGACTAGGGCCGTTTTTCCACGAATACTCAAGTCCATTTCATCCCCTCTTTTTTGGAAATAAAAATAGACCCTTCTTTATACGAGGTGGGCATTTCATCTAGTTTTTTAACCTTCTCCCAACCAATTTTCTGCGAAAAAACGCCAACTTCTAATCGGCGGAAATGGTTAAAAACTTGCTCTGCAATTACTGGCGTACCAATTTCAACAAAGGCGTCTGTATGATTCCAATCACTAGAAACTGTGGCGATTAATATTTCACCCTCATGCCCCACGACATCCATTTTTATAAGATCTGTATTTTTAATAAGATCTTGTATATTGAAGAGCGGCACCTCAAATCGTTCTGATTCTCCATAGGGTTGTTTTGCACCAGCCAGGTGGTTAGATGTAGTATTACCCAATACACGAACAAACTCCGCCTTCCCGCTTTTGTTCGAAACTGCAGCACAATGAGTTGCTTTTAGAGAAACAGAGTTAAGCGTCATAGTTTCTTTCAGCTTTTGAAAGTGAATTGGGTCAGGTTCAAATGCCTCTACTTCAAATCCGCATTTAGCTAATAAAAGTGAATGAAGGCCTATATTTGCCCCAATATCTATCACTCTACGATAGTTTTCCCGATTCACCCAATAATAACTAAAGAGAATTAATTCATCTAAACCAAACAAATCTTTTGAAGAGATAGCTCCCATTCGAAAAAAAGGAAATGAAATCGAACCAAATGGTCCAAATACTTTTTTACTCGTTTCTAGTCCTTCAAAAAAATTCTCAATCTCTCTTTTGATTATTCTTTCGATAAAAGAATAGGTAGAAGAGGTGCGTGCGTGCTGATCCTTTAGTTTTGGAAGAGCCGTTAATACGTCATCTAAAAAATTGGTAGCCAACATCTTGATTCCACTTTTTGTTCATTTCAAAACTAGGATCATTCATAAAAGAAATCAACCCTCTGCCCACAGTTCCTTTGTCTAAATCTGAAAAAAGTGCGTTAATTTCATTTAGCTCTACTCTGTGGGTGATCAACTCTCTAAGAGCCAACTTCTCTTTTCTCAAAAGTTCGGAGTAAAAGGCGATATCAGAGTCAATTTCACTTCCACCGCCCCAACTGCCAATAATTCTTTTTCCTGATATCAGTGCAAAAGGGTCAATTTCAATTTTTTCTCCTTTCGGAAGGTTTCCAGCGATCACACATAACCCCCCAGAGGCCTTTACTGAGGCAAAAGCATTCTCCATCGATCCTTTTTTTCCTGCGCATTCAAACGCAAAGTCAACTCCCTTACCTTGAGTCAACTCGCGAAGCTGATCTAGAAAATTCGCTGACTGAGCATGAAGAGTATGGGTGGCTCCGAACTGTTTGGCTTTTTCGAGTTTCTCTTCGTGAACATCAATCGCTATGATTGTCGACGCTTGAGCTTGTTTAGCTGCAATCAATGCACTGAGTCCGATTCCTCCAACACCAAAAATCGCAAGACTATTGCCTGGTTGCAATTTCATTTGGTGGAAAATAGCTCCTGCTCCAGTAGGAAATGCGCACCCAAGCAGGGCCGCCTCTTCAAGAGATATCTCTTTTGAAATAGGATTGAGCCGGTTTTCAGAAATGACCGCATACTTCATGAATGTGCTAATTGATCCAGAATTTACTTTTCGATCTTTTCCTTGGTATACGGTTCCAAATGGATCTTTACCTTTTCCCTTAATCCAGGAAAGAACCACGTGATCTGTTGGTTTTACTTTAGTGACCTGAGGACCTATTTCAAGAACAACACCAGATCCTTCATGCCCCAGCGTATGAGGCAAATAGGGGTCTTCCCCCTTAAGTCCTTTGATTTCGTTGAGTTGTGTATGGCATACACCGCTGTAGCAAATTTCAACAAGAACCTGCCCTTCCTTGAGAGGTGGGATCGTAAGTTCCTCTAAAATCAGCGGTTGTTTGGTCTTTTCGAGCACTGCAGCTATCGTTTTCAAAGGCGTCCTATACTTTATGGAATGAACCAGTAGTAGTCTCCGGTATAGCCTACTTCTTTGAATAATTTAATCCAATCATCCACATGAAGAATCGTCTTGGCTGTGAGATTCCAAGCATACATGAGCTCCTTCTCCTCTTCTGTCCGGTAGGCATCCACAGTGATAAAACTGTTCTTTTTGGAAACGCGCTGAATCTCCCGAAGGGCTTTTTTGAGCTCTTCAAGCTCAAGGTTGTGAATCGTATTGATCGAAATGACTAAGTCAAATGTGTGGTCTGGATAGGGGAGGTTGCGCGCGTCGGCGATTTTCAGATGAGGCTTCATAGGCTCAATCCCATTTTGAATCGCATAGGAGGAAACGTCGACTCCTTGGAGCTTGATTCCTGGGAGCGCTTGAGAAAAATCGTAAAGCATAAAGCCTTTCGCGCAGCCCACATCCAAAACAGAACTCTGATGGGTAAGTGCATAGGCGTTTTGAAAAGTAGGGATCACAGGCTGCCAAAATCGGGGATGATAGTTGAATCCTCCATAACCATGCCGTCTATCCCCGTCAAAAAACTCTTTTCCGAATTGTCTTGCAAGAGCGCGGTCTTCTTCGGTTTTCGTCGCCCCTCTCTCTCGAACATTCCTGTTTGCTTTAGGATAGTTCGCTAATAAATCAATTTCACGGCCCATTTTTTATTCCTTGTGAACGTAAGCTAGTGGTTGTTTGGTGATTTCATCAAAGGACTTCTCGACCCATGAGACCGTTTGACTAATCCCTTCAGCAAGAGAAATTTGAGGCTTCCACCCAAGCTCTTTCCGCGCTTTAGAAGAATCGATCGTATAAGCTTTATCTTGCCCAAGTCTTTCTGCGACTTCTTTTGTAGATTTTGAAAAATCAACATTCATCTTCTCACAAATCGTTTGAACCACGTCTCGAACCGCAACACCTTGATCTGGAGAGAGGTGATAAATCTCTCCAATTCGCCCCCGCTCCATAATCGCGAGTTCTCCCTGAGAAATATCTCGAATATGAATGTAGGACTTCACCGCGACTCCGCCGCCGTGCAATTCGATGGTTTTTCCCATTTTTAGATAAATCGCAGAACGGGGGATGATTTTAAATAGCTGCTGATGGGCTCCATAAACATTTGTTGCCCGTACCATGACCAGGGGAAAAGGGAAATTCTTGGCGAAAGTAAAGAGGGACAAATCTCCGGCTGCTTTGGAGGCTGCATAGGGAGTGCTCGGGTTGAGGGGCGCGTCTTCAAAAATATTCCCAACACAGGTACCGTACACTTCAGGCGAGGAAATGTGGACGTACTTTTTTAGGAAAGTTAGGTCTTTTAACGCATTGGCAAGCTGAGTCAATGCAACCGCATTCGTTTGAAACCAGTGCTCTGGATGAGCCCAACTTGGAGCTACTTCGCTTTGCGCTGCAAAGTTCACGATGTATTCAGGCTGAAATTCGTTAACAATCGAGAGTAATTTGGGTAAGTCAGTGTTTAAATTAATCTGAAAAAACCGAAACTGCTTGGCGTTCCGCTTTTTGTAAGGGAGAAAAAGTGCGCTTTTCTCCTCTGAGCGGCTTACGCCGATCACTTCATACTCATTTTTCTCGAGAAGCAGGTCGATAAAATCGCTGCCCGAAAACGAATTGCTACCAATAACGATTACTTTTTTCATACTAGAATGGACCGTTAAATTGTTTATTAGGGACATCGAGAGGCAGTTGAGCTGATTCTCTCAAGATTTCTTCCAAAATGGACTTCGCCTTTACCGGTTTTCCCATCATCTTCAATATCTCCATAGCAATCGTCTTTGCTGTGGGATAAAAATGATTTGAAAGCGCCCAGCTTGTAGGAACGAATCGATCTGGATAACAGATTCGAACAGGGGGAGCTTTCAATGAAAAGAGGGCATTTTCAGATACCGAGGCGAGAATTTCCGCTGCAAACCCGGCAAACTTCCAGTCCGGATCAGCGACGGCTAATCGACCTGTTTTGCGAACCGAATTTAAAATAGTCTCTTCATCAAGGGGCTTCAGAGAGCGAACATCGATGAGTTCTACAGAAACCCCCTCCTCTTCCAACCAGGGAACGGCGCGATAGGCTTCCAAAGCCATATGGGAACAGCAGACTAAAGTAACGTCGGTTCCTTCTTTCATCACCTTGGCTTTACCGATCGGTACTTTGTAAGATTCTTGAGGAACTTCGCCAAAAACGCTATGAAGCCACCGGTGCTCCAGGTAAATCACAGGGTTGTTGTCTTCAAGAGCTGCTGCGAGTAGGCCTTTCGCGTCGTAGGGTGTAGAGGGCATCACAACCTTCAGACCGGGGATATGGGCAAAAATAGATTGAAGAGACTGAGAATGTTGAGGCCCCTGGCCCCATCCTCGTCCTATAATCAAGCGGATCACGATAGGGACGGTCAATTGATTGCCGAACATGTAGTGAAATTTCGCTGCATTGTTAATGAGTTGATCGAGGGCCAGGATAAAAAAATCGACTCGTTGATGGGTCATGAGTGGACGCATCCCAGCAATCGCGGCTCCAATCGCAACGCCTGTCATCCCATTTTCTGAAGTGGGCATATCAAAGACTCTCTCAGTCCCATACTTTTGCTCAAGCCCTGAGGTAGTTCCAAATATTCCCTTGGGGTCTGGAACGCCAAGACCTGTGATGAAAATGGTTGGATCTTTCTCCATCGCTTGATCGGTAGCTTCTAAAATTGCCGCGCTATATGAAAGTTGTCGTTTAAGCATAGGGGTTTTCTGCCTCAGAATCAAAGATGGGGAATGGACTTTGCTCAGCAAAGGTAAATGCCTGTTCGATCTCAAGCATCAGTTCCGAACGGATATCGCTTAATTGTGTCTGATTGAGTTTATATTTGTTCAAATAGTGATCGATGGGACACTGTTTTTCCCAATGTGCCACCTCTTCTTTTGTCCGATATCCTAAGTCGGTATCAAAATTCGGACCGCAATGTTCTCGGTAGCGATAGGTGCTAAATTCAATAAAATGGGGGCCAGCGCCTTTTCTGATTTGCTGTATGGCGTTGGAGCATTTTGCGTATACCTCTTCTACATCGTTTCCATACCCTGAATCGACATGAAGTCCGTGGGCTTTTGCAATCGCAACACGATCCCTTTCTATCGGCTGCCTTACAGATAAGGGAGAATAGACAGAGTAAAGGTTATTTTCACAAACGAAAAGGATCGAGAGCTTTTTGAGTGCCGCCACATTCAGGCTCTCAGGAAAAACTCCTTCTTCAGTGGAGCCTTCCCCTAGAAAGATGATTGTCACTCGATTTTCTTTCTTCATTTGTGCTGCCAGCGCTAGGCCAACACCGACAGGTATGCTTCCTCCTACAATCGGAGTCGAACCGTACATCCCGACAGTCGTATCTATCAGATGCATAGAGCCACCTCTGCCCCCGCAACAGCCCGTTTTCTTGCCATAAATTTCAGCAATCATCCGTTGAAGGTTGCCCCCTTTTGCTAAATAGTGAGCATGGGCGCGATGATTACTGATGAGGTAGTCTGAATGTAAAGCGGCTTTACATGCTCCGACCGCCACGGCTTCCTGCCCGATGCTCAAATGCACAGGGCAGCGCATTTTTTGCTCAGGGTAGCGGTCAGCAATCGCTTCTTCGATCATTCGGATCCGGAGCATTTGGATAAACAAATCTAAAGAGAGAGAACTTTGAGTCGATAGGGTCATTTCATTAGTCTGGTAATAAATTTGCAAAGGGGAATTTTCTTAATTGGTTCTTGGTTTCCAGTCATTTGGACACTGATCGCCGCAGCTACAGATCCGATGAAGCTGGCAAGTTTATTTGAGTATCCTTTGGCAAGACAAAGAGCTGAGAGGGCGAGGTAGCAGTCTCCTGCGCCAACCCGGTCGACTGTGTCGGTCATCAGTGCAGGAACTTGAACAAATTCTCCATCAGAGGAAAGAGAGATCACGCCATTCACTCCCCGCGTGACCGAAAGAGCTCTACAGTCCATAATTTGGCAGATGTCGGTCATAATTCCCTCTACACTGCTTTGCCGATCATGCGCAGAAAGGCGAAGCTCCGGCTCATTCAACGAAATGTAGTCGGCTCTCCGATAATTCGTAACTGCATTAAAGCCTCGGTTGCCACTGTTTGTCTGCGTGTTCAGAGCTGTAAATGCATCAATGTCTGACAGCGTATCGATAATTTGTGGGTTGGTAAAGCCATTTCCAAAATCGGAAATCAAAACTAAGTCATACTCAGAGGCCGTGGCGTTGAGAAATTGAATGATCTCCTCTGTCTGCTCACCTTTTAAGTTCTCTTGATGACCTGAATAGGTTTCAAAAAGCTTTGTAAGGGTTTTACCGTCTTTAAGAACATACCGCTTTTTGATCAGCGTCGTGGTCTCTTCAAGATAGGTAAAATGGGGAACGACTTTGGGATCGAGATTTTTTTCGATAAAGGCTAGGTGGGGACATTCCTTTCCCAAAGCCGATACAAGTGTCACTTCTTTTGCATACTGTGCTACGTGGTTGGCAATAATCAAAGCTCCGCCGAGAAAGGTCTCCTTATGTCCGCATCGAGCCACCATGTGGATCCCTTTTCCAGATTGGCCAAGGGGATTTGTATACTGATACTCATCGATAATTGCATCGCCAATGACAAGAACTTTCAGATCGGAGAGGGCCTCTATTTTATGCAGAATCTCAGCGGAGGAAAATTCCTGCTTCAGTTCGTTGATGAATTCAAGAACGCGAGGCGAATGGGAGTCAAAGTAGCGATTCAGAAGCGATGAGGAACTGAAGACAATGTCATTCGTATAGTATATGGAACCGCCTGCTGATTCGACAGCTTCTTTTTCTTCCGAGATTTTGCCGGTGACATCTTCTGATGCATTGCTGTACTCCATTCCTTTTACATAAAAGTGAGGCTGAATCTTTCGAATGGCAGAAACTGCATCCGGAGAATCGTTGAGAACGACAAAGTCGACATCCTCAAGAGCTGCAATCGCTTCAAGGCGAAGGGTCTCTGTAAACGCTGGACGCCCAGGTCCTTTATTCACAAAACGATCGGGAGTTAGGGTTACAATTAAAACTCCACCGATGTTTTTAGCTTCACGGAAATGACGAATGTGACCAGGGTGCAGTAGATCAAACACTCCATGACATTGAATGACTTTTGTTCCTTTTTCTCGCTCTTTTCGCAATTGTTCTCTGAGCTCGTCGAAAGAAAGGATCTTAGCAGCTTTGTAGGCAAGTGGTTTCAGCATATTTACTCGTCAAAGATGCTCATTTATTTCACAAAGAAATGCTTGATTGCAAGAAAAATATCTGCAACTGACGGGCTTAGATGGCTAAAAATAGCGGCTGATCAGGGTTTGGAGCGTGCCTGTTTGCTCGAAGATGTCTAAGGCGATGACGGCAAATGAGTGGAGGACGATGAACAGGAGAAGAGAGCGGCGGGTGGGAGTGCGGTAAGCTGGGAGCTTCCAGGCCATAAGAGCGGGAAGGATACAGAGAAGAATGACGACAAAGACGCCGGCAAATTGAAGGGCAAGGATGAAGCCGCGCTGATAGATGAGAACAAAGAGAAGAGGGGGGAGAAAGGTGAGAAGCGAGGCGAGCTCTCGACCTAGACTGAACCGCTTCATGTGGAGGCCGTCAGAGAGGAAGTGAGAGAGAGAGAGGGAGACGCCGAGAAAGGAGGTGATGATGGCAAAGAAGGAAAAGGTGGAGGCGGCAGCCGTAATCCATGGACTATTGAGGATGTGGGCAAGAGAGGAGGAGGCGCTGAGGCCCTCTTGGTAGGCGGCGATAAGGCCATGGGTGCCAGAGAGGGGGACGATGCCAAGAAGGAGAAATTGCCAAAGGGAATAAACGGCGAATGGGATGAGGCTGCCGATCAAGAGGGTGAGCCGGAGCTTTTTTCGGTCGTGGTGGAGGTAGGTAGTGAGAGTGGGAATAATGATGTGGAAGCCAAATGAGGTCATGAGGACGGGAACGGCAATCCACATGGCTTTGAGGTCGATGTGGCGAAGAAGGGTGGAGTCGACATGGGGCGGAAGAAAGAGGACGAGAAGAAAGTAGGCGATGATGAGGCCGATCATGAGGAGGCGGTTGACCCAGTCAACTGCTTGTGTGCCAAGGTAGACAAAAAGGCCGAAGAGGAGGAGGAGAGGGAATGGGGCAAACCATGAGGGGGCGGTGAGGCCTGTGGCATAGTGGAGGGCTTGAAGAAAGAGAGGGGCGCTTCCCGCAATGTAGGCGGCAGTGAGAGAGTAGAGAAGGAGAAGATAGGTAATCCAGGTGATGATTTTTCCAGGAACGCCGAGAGTGCGGCCAGCCATGGTGATGAGATTCACTTCGCCGGGAAAGGCTAGGTTAACGTCGAGAAGGAGGAGGGCGGTCGAAAAGAGAAAAAGCCACGAGAAGGCGAGGAGGAGAAGCGAAGGAAAAAAACCACCAAATGAGGAGATGACTGGAAGGGCGAGCATACCGGCGCCAATTGAGGTGCCTGAGACAAGGAGGATACCTCCAATGAGACGATTTGATTTGAACATAAACTTCCTCTAAAAATAGCGAGCGAGTTCGCAGGCAATGACGGTGAGCGAAAAAAGAAAGGCAAGAACGAGGGGGGGCTTGCCGCCTGGGACATGGTAGGGGGTCGAGTGTTTGTGGGTATAGCGGCCGATCCAAACCATGGATACGGGGAGGAGGCCAAAGAGGATCATGGCGCAAATGCCGCCGGCAAAACTGAGGGCCCGGAAAAAGATTTGGGGGTTGTAGAGGGCGAGGATGTAAGGAGGGACGAGGGCGAGGGAACAGAGGCCGATGAGGTTTTTTCGGTTGGGTTTGAGCTTGAACCCATCGGCAAGAAAGTGGGTGAGGGTGAGCCCTTGGGCGAGAAATGAGGTGACGATGGCAAAGAAGGCAAACCCTTGAGCAAAATGGCTGATCCATGAGGAGCCTAGAACGGAGCGAAGGGCGACCGTCGCTTCTTCTCCTTTGAGATAACTATGTTGGATGGCTGGGAAGGGAATGACTCCAAGGACAAGAAGGGACCAAATGAGATAAATGGATAGGGTCATGAGGCTGCCTCCGATGATCGCGAGGCGGACCCGCTTTAAGTCCCCTTTCATATAGGCGGTGAGGCTCGGGATCATATTTTGAAAACCGAAGGAGACGACGAGTACGGGAAGGGAAAGAAGGGTGTACTGGGGAGCCGAGTGAAGGAGGAGCTGAGGGTCAATGCGGGAAAGGCCGAGGCCGATCATTCCCAGATAGGCGGCGATGAGGCCGATCATGAGAGCGCGATTGAAAAGGTCGACGGGGCGAGTTCCAAGATAGATGATGTAGCCGAAAAGTAGGGTAAAAAAGAGGGAGGCGGCCCAGGGGGCGAGGGTGAGGTTAAAGAGCGAGGCGAGGATGGCTGAAAAGACCGAACCGCTGGCTGCTGTGTAGGCGACAAGAAGGGAGTAAAAGAGAAAGAGGTAGGAGAGCCAGGCGATGAGGCGTCCTTTAGTGCCATGCGATTCGGCGGCCATCGAGACTAGATTCACTTGTCCATGAAACCACCCATTGACTTCAAGGAGAAGAAGACCGGTGAAGGTCATAAATGCCCAGGAAAGGAGAAGCATGGTGAGGGAGGGGAAAAAGCCCGCCATACCGGTGAGGATCGGGAGCGCAAGCATCCCAGCGCCGATGCAGCTGCCGGCGATTAAAAGCATTCCTCCCAGAACACTTCCAGGGGCGGTTCTTTGGTGTGTCATGTTCTCGCTTTGAGTTTCTCTTCTTGCCGAATTTCAGCCCCTAATCGGCCGAGTTCGTAACCGTCAAAGTCAACAAATTTAAAGAAACGCTCAAATGGTGGCAAGGAAAGACTCACTTGACGGGCCATTTCTTGGGCAATGAGCCGGTAGGTGGGGTGGCCGGCGGCTTGGGAGCGGAGTTCGCACAGCCATTGGAGAGAGCGGAGATTTACATGGAAATACCAGTGGATGTTATAGGCCATGGGAACGACGTATTGAGCCTCTTCGGGAAGTTCAGAGGCAATGGTCTCATAGGCTTTTTTGGCTCTCTCCATCGCTTCGTGATAAATCGGGGCCATCTCGGTCCCTTCAATTTCAGGGGGGGTGTAGTAACCGTAATCACAGGTGAGGAGCTGCCTTTCTTGAGTGAGCATTCTATGGCGGTGAAGATCGCGGTAGACGCCAAAATCGGCGAGAATTTCGAAGGTGAAACTGGCGTGCTCAAGAGCGCGAGGCGATTTGTGGCGCCGGTTTTCGCGCGATGAAGCGGGGATTTCAAGGAGACGGGCAAGCTCTTCTTCCGAAAGATGACTGCAATACTCTTGAAGTTCAAGAAGCCCGGCAGAGGTAGTGCCGAAGAGGAGAGCTCCCCCCACTTTTGCAGGTGCGTCTTTGTCGAAATGAATGAGTTTAACCCCAGGTTTAGAAAGAGAAGAAACCTCTTTGGCATGCATTTCGGAAAATTGTTGAAGGTCGGTTTGCACCGTTTCAAGAAATTGAGCGTAAGCTTGATAGTGGCGGTGAGTCGGTTCAGAACGGCGGATGA